>NZ_JBFATO010000022.1:88604-132363 GCF_040678355.1 Streptomyces sp. NPDC052701 | reverse complement strand
GCTTGTTGTTATTGAAAGAAGTGTTGTTGTTCTATGCGGCTGATTTATAGTCGCATAAAAGAAGAGTGATACCCGCTAACCTTACCGCAACGGCCTCGTTAGCGGTAGCGTTTTGTCGGGCTATTTTGATCCTGCTCAGCCAGCCATGCCAACTTTTCGCCGATTTTCCCTTCAAGCCCACGCGAGGTCGGTTGATAGTAGCGTGTCTTGGCCATTTCGGGCGGGAAATAGTTCTCGCCGGCGGCGTAGGCGTTGGGTTCGTCGTGGGCGTAACGGTACTCCGCCCCCAGCCCCATCTCCTTCATCAGCTTGGTCGGCGCGTTGCGCAGGTGCAGCGGCACCTCTTCGGTGCCACGCTCGCGCACATCGGCCTTGGCCTGGTTGAAGGCCGCATAGCCGGCATTCGACTTGGCGGTGCTGGCCAGATAGAGCACCAGCTGAGCGAAGGCAAGCTCACCTTCCGGGCTGCCCAGCCGCTCGTAGATGTCCCAGGCTTCCAGCGCCATGCTCTGCGCGCGCGGATCAGCCAGGCCGATGTCCTCGATGGCCATCCGGGTCAGCCGGCGCGCCAGATAGGACGGATCGCAGCCGCCATCGAGCATGCGGGTCAGCCAGTACAGAGCGGCATCGGGATTGGAGCTGCGCACGGACTTGTGCAATGCCGAGATCTGGTCGTAGAACTGCTCGCCGCCCTTGTCGAAGCGCCGGGTGCGATCTGCCAGCACCTGGGTCAGGGTCTGCGGGGTGATGCGGCCACCCTCGCCGCCCGCCAGCTCGGCGGCGATTTCCAGCAGGGTCAGCGCACGTCGCACGTCACCGTCAGCGGCGGTGGCGATTTCCAGCAGCAGCTCGGGGGCGACCTCGATACCCTCGTCGCCCAGGCCGCGCTCACGGTCACCCAGCGCACGCTCCAGCGCTTCGACGATGTCGGTGGGCGAGACGCCCTCCAGCACATGCACGCGGCAGCGCGACAGCCGGCCCGGCGCGTACAGGCCGGCCACCGCCCGAAGGGGCGGCTCCGCACCGACGGAGCCGCCCCTTGCGCGTGCTCCCGGGGCTCCCGCCTCCCCCAGGGCAGCAGCGCCTCCCGGAGCCGGTGCGGCAGTGCCGGCCCGGCCCGATCCCGACGACCCGTACGGGCCCGTGGCCTCCGGGACGGCCTGACGCGCCGGAGGTTCCGCGCCCTGGAGCAGGCCGCCACGGCGACGGCGGCGAGCCGTGGCGGCGGCCGGAACGGCCCGGAGGACCGAGGGGTGTCCGGGGGCGGCTCCCGGGGCAGTGATGGGGGCACCGCCCCGTGCAGGGGGCTGCGAGCGCCCCCTTGGCACGCCGTAAGGTTGGGGCGTACGCGAGGGCACGTCGGAAGGAGGCGCTGGGTGATCGAGCTCGAGGGGGTTCCCGAGCTGATCGACCCGGTCATGGTGGCCGCGTTCGAGGGCTGGAACGATGCCGGCGACGCCGCCTCCACCGCGGTCGCGCATCTGGACAGGGAGTGGAAGGGCGAGGTGTTCGCGGCGCTGGACGCCGAGGACTACTACGACTTCCAGGTGAACCGCCCCACGGTGTTCATGGACGGCGGCGTCCGCAAGATCACGTGGCCGACGACAAGGTTGTCGGTGGTCCGGGTCGGGGGCGACAAGCCGCGCGATCTCGTACTGGTCCGAGGCATCGAACCGTCCATGCGGTGGCGCTCGTTCTGCAACGAACTGCTCGGCTTCGCCCACGAACTGGGCGTGGAACTGGTCGTCATCCTGGGCGCCCTGCTCGGTGACACCCCGCACACGCGTCCGGTCCCCATCAGCGGGACCACCTCCGACCCGGACCTGGCCCGCCGGATGGGCCTGGAGGAGACCAAGTACGAGGGCCCCACGGGCATCGTCGGCGTCCTGCAGGAGGCCTGCACGCACGCCGGCGTCCCGGCCGTGTCGCTGTGGGCGGCGGTGCCGCACTACGTGTCGCAGCCGCCGAACCCGAAGGCCACGCTGGCCCTCCTCAACCGCCTGGAGGACCTGATCGACGTGCGCATCCCGCTGGGCGAGCTGCCCGAGGACGCGCGCGCCTGGCAGGTGGGCGTGGACCAGCTGGCCGCCGAGGACAGCGAGGTCGCCGAGTACGTCCAGACGCTGGAGGAGGCCCGGGACACCGCGGAGCTGCCGGAGGCGTCGGGCGAGGCGATCGCCCGCGAGTTCGAACGCTATCTGCGGCGCCGGGACGGGGCCTCCGGCCCGCCGGGCGGACACGCCACCGCCGAGGGCGGCGAGGCCGCACCCGGTACGCCGTACCTGCGGGACAACCCCGGCGGCGGCCGTCCGCGCCCGCCGAGGCCGCCGAAGCCCGGCACGGACGACGAGGACTCCTCGGAGGACTGAACCCCGCAGGACCGGAGCGGAGCGGGTGGGGCGGCCGGTGCGCCGCGCACCCGCTCCCGGGCCCGCGGGATCCGTCCGGGCGAGGGACCGTCCCGCCGGGCAGCCGGGCAGCCGGGCAGCCGGGCCGCGGACGCGGCGGGCGGCCGGACCCGCTTCACCCGCCGAACGGCCGGGGCCTTCGCGGGCACCACCCGCGAAGGCCCCGGCCGTTCGGCGGCGTCTACAGGGCGACGCCCAGCAGCGCGTCCACGGCGCGTGAGACGAGGCCGGGCGCGCCCGTGTCCTCCCCGCCGGTCCCCTGCTGGAGCGCGGCCCAGCGGTCCACCGCGGCGAGGGCGGCCGGGGCGTCCAGGTCGTGCGCGAGGGCGTCGCGGATCTCCTCGACGAGCGCCTCGGCGGGCGGCCCGTCGGGGCGGGACACGGCGGCCCGCCACCGGCCGAGGCGGTCGACGGCGTCCTGGAGGACCCGGTCGGTCCACTCCCAGTCGGAGCGGTAGTGGTGGGCGAGCAGCGCCAGACGGATGGCGGCCGGGTCGACGCCCTCGCGGCGCAGCTGCGAGACGAAGACGAGATTGCCCTTGGACTTGGACATCTTCTCGCCGTGCAGGGCGACCATCCCGGCGTGCACGTACGCCTTGGCCATGGGGAACTCGCCGGTGAGCACCTGGGCGTGGGAGGCGCCCATCTCGTGGTGCGGGAAGACGAGGTCGGAGCCGCCGCCCTGCACGTCGAAGCCCATCCCGAGGTGCTCCAGGGCGATGGCCACGCACTCGATGTGCCAGCCGGGCCGCCCGCGGCCGAGGGAACCGCCGTCCCAGCTGGGCTCACCGGGCCGGGCGGCCATCCACAGCATCGGGTCGACCGGGTTCTTCTTGCCGGGCCGGTCGGGGTCGCCGCCGCGCTCGGCGGACAGCAGCCGCATGGCGGCGGCGTCGAGGCGCGAGACCTTGCCGAAGTTCGGGTCGGACTCGACGGAGAAGTAGATGTCGCCGTCGAGTTCGTAGGCGGCGCCGAGGTCCCGCAGCCGCTCGACGAGCGGCACGATCCCGGGTATCGCCTCCACGGCGCCCGTGTAGTGCCGCGGCGGAAGCATCCGCAGCGCCGTCATGTCCTCGCGGAAGAGGGCCGTCTCCTTCTCGGCGAGGGCGGCCCAGTCGACGCCGTCCCGCTCGGCCCGCTCCAGCAGCGGGTCGTCGACGTCGGTGACGTTCTGGACGTAGTGCACCTGCCGCTTGGTGTCGAGCCACACGCGCTGCACGAGGTCGAACGCGTTGTAGGTCGCCGCGTGTCCCATGTGGGTGGCGTCGTACGGGGTGATGCCGCAGACGTAGAGACGGGCGACGGGACCGGGGGCGAGGGTGACCAGGCCGCCGGTCGCGGTGTCGTGGATCCTCAGGTCGCGGCCCTGACCGGGCAGGGCGGGGACCTCGGAAGCGGGCCAGGCATGCATGCCCTGAGCCTAACCGGACTGGAGTTCCACATACGAACCGGAGCGGGCCGGATGGCCGGGAAGGCGCTCTTGCGCGTTCCCCGCGCGTGTGGCAGCGGCCGGACGGGTCAGACCGGCGGCCACGGGATCGCGGGCCACTCCCCGGTCGGCTCCGGATGCGTGCCGGAGGCCAGCAGCGCCTCGACCCGCGCGCGCGTGGCCTCGACCTCGTCCGGGGTGATCAGCCCGCCGAGCCGCACGGCCAGCTCACCGCCCTGCCGCAGGGTCTCCCTCAGCCCCTTGAGGACCTCGACGGCCTCCCCGGTCAGCGGCTCCCCGGCCCACCCCCACAGCAGCGTCCGCAGCTTGTTCTCGACGTGGAAGGTGACGCCGTGGTCGATGCCGTACAGGCGCCCCCGCCCCGCCGGCAGCAGGTGCCCGCCCTTGCGGTCGGCGTTGTTGATCACCGCGTCCAGGACGGCCAGCCGCCGCAGCCGCTCGTCGTCGGCGTGCACGAGCAGCGCGGTGCGCCCGGCACCGACCTCGGCGAACCCGATCGCCTTCCAGCCCGGCGCGGGCTCCTCCCCGTCGACCAGGGCGAGCAGCTCGGCGTCGTCGGACGCCGCCTCGATCCACAGCTGGCACATGCCCTCGCCGTAGGGGCCGTCGCGCAGGACGGTGGGCGGGACGAGCCCCCAGCCGGTCGCCTCGGAGACCTCGTAGGCGGCGACCTCGCGCTGGGCGAGCGTGCCGTCGGGGAAGTCCCACAGGGGGCGTTCCCCGGCGACCGGCTTGTAGACGCAGGCCGCCTCCCGCCCGTCGTGGGTCACGGTGCAGTACAGGGCGGCGTTGGACGCCTCACGGATGCGTCCGCGTACGGTCAGCTCGCCCCGGGCGAGCAGCTCGGCCGCCGTCACGCTCCGCGGCGGTATCCGTTCTGGCGCGGACATACGTGTCCTTCCGGGTCGAGCGGGAGGCTGCACAGCGGGCACGGCGGCCGCCCGGCGTTGACGACGTCCAGGGCGCGCTTGGCGAAGGCCCGGGCCTGCGCGCCGGTGAGCCGGACCCGCAGCATCGGGGGCCCGTTCTCCTCGTCCTGGAGCAGCCTCTCCTCGGCCTCGGCGAGGTCCTCCTCGGAGTCGGCGTCCAGCTCCACGAGGGCCTGTGCCTCGACGATCATGCGCTGCTCCTCGCCGTCCCAGGCGAGGGCCATGGTGCCGACGCGGAACTCCTCCTCGATGGGGGTGTCCAGCGGGGCGGTGTCGGTGATCTCCGACGGCGCCACGGCGGGGACGGCGGCGCTGCCGCCACTACGGCGTACGACCTCGTCGAGCAGCTCTTCCATGCGCTCGGCGAGCGCGGCGACCTGGGTCTTCTCCAGGGCCACGCTGGTCACGCGGGAGCCGGCGGAGGCCTGGAGGAAGAACGTACGGCGCCCTGGCAGTCCGACCGTACCGGCCACGAAACGTTCCGGTTGGTCGTAGAGGAACACCTGACGGGACACGTCCTGTCTCCATGGGAATCGAGGGAATCAGTGGGTACGACACTGCTGCGACCGCTTCACCCTACTGCGGGAGACGATCACGGTGCGCCCGCACCGCCCCCCACCGGGGCGTCGTCGCCCGGCGTCTCCTCGCGCGGCACCAGGGACGCGAAGTCCCCCGTGTCGCCGAGGCGGACGAGGAACGGCCTGAGCCGGGTGTAGCGGATCGCGGTGATGGAACACGGTTCGACGGAGATCCGCTGGAAGAGGTCGAGATGAAGCCCGAGCGCGTCCGCGACGAGCGACTTGATGATGTCGCCGTGCGAGCACATGAGGTACACGGCGTCGGCGCCGTGGTCGCGCTCCACGCGGGCGTTCCACTCGCGTACGGCCTCGGCGGCCCTGGTCTGCATGGCCCGCATCGACTCGCCGCCGGGGAAGGCCGCCGCCGAGGGGTGCGCCTGCACCACCTCCATCAGGGGTTCGTCCTTGAGGTCGGCGAGCTTGCGTCCCGACCAGTCGCCGTAGTGGCACTCCCCGATCCGGTCGTCGGTGTGCTCCGTGAGCCCGGGACGCGCCTTAAGCAGCGGCCGGACGGTCTCCCGGCAGCGCTGCAGAGGGCTGGTGACGACCTCGGCGAGGGGCAGCCCGGCGAGCCGCCCGGGCAGCGCGGCGGCCTGCGCGGCCCCGCGTTCGTCGAGGGCGACGCCGGGCGTCCAGCCGGCGAGCAGTCCCTCGGTGTTGGCGGTGGAACGTCCGTGCCGGACCAGGATCAGCGTGGGCATGCGGCCCAGCGTAGGCGTTCACCGCGGTGCGGTGGTGTTCGAGTGACAGGAGAAAACGCTTCGTGATCGTCGACTGCGCCATCTACCGTGACGGGCACCGGACCGAGGGCCCCGAGGACTTCTCCGACGCCCTGAGCGAGGCACGGGCGGCGGGGGGTTTCGTCTGGGTCGGGCTGCACGAGCCGACGGAGGGGGAGTTCGAGCACGTCACCCAGGAGTTCGCGCTGCATCCGCTGGCGGTCGAGGACGCCCTGAAGGCCCACCAGCGGCCCAAGCTGGAGATCTACGACGACTCGCTCTTCGTGGTCCTCAAGCCGGTGGGGTACGAGCCGGAGAGCGACACCGTCTCCACCGGCGAGATCATGATCTTCCTGGGCGACTCGTTCGTGGTGACCGTCCGGCACGGCGAGGGCGCGCCGCTGAAGGCGGTCCGGCGCCGTCTGGAGCAGGAGCCGGAACTGCTGGGCAAGGGCCCCACCTCGGTGCTGTACGCGATCGCCGACGCCGCCGTCGACCACTACCTGGACGTGGCCACCGAGCTGCAGGCCGACCTGGAGGGGCTGGAGGCGGAGGTCTTCTCACCGGACGACGGCGGTTCGCGCCACACCGCCTCCCGGATCTACAACTTCAAGAGGCAGATCCTGGAGTTCCGGCGGGCGACCGGACCGCTGGCCCTGCCGATGAGCCGGCTGGCGGGCACCGCCGGGCCCGGTGTGGTGGTGCCCTTCGTGAACGACAGGGCGCGGCCGTTCTTCCGGGACGTCAGCGACCACCTGACGCGGGTGAACGAGTCGGTGGAAGGGCTGGACCGGCTGGTCTCGGACATCCTCTCCGCGCACCTGGCGCAGATGAGCGTCCGGCAGAACGACGACATGCGGAAGATCTCCGCGTGGGCGGCCATGGCCGCGATCCCCACGATGATCGCCGGGGTCTACGGCATGAACTTCGAGCACATGCCGGAGCTGCGCTGGGTGTGGTCCTACCCGACGCTGCTCGCGGCGACGGCCTTCCTGGAGGTGCTGGTGTTCCGGCTGTTCAAGCGGCGGGGGTGGCTGTAGGGCCCTGCGGGACCCGCCCGCTTCCCGGCCGTGTCCGGCGCGCGGGACGCGGCGGCTCCCCGTGACGGCGGGCGGGGGCGGCCGCCCCCGCCGCAGGAGATCCGCCCGGCGGCGCGGCCGGTGCCGGGGGCCGCGCAGGAGCCCGGGCCGCGGCTCCGTCCGTCCGCGGGCGCGCTGTCCGGTGACGCGGCCGGGCGGGAGATACGCGTAACCGCGCGGGCCGGGGCGCGTTGTTCCGCGTGACGGCCGTGGCGGGGAAGACCCCGAGCCCCCACCACGGCCGCAGAAGACTTCGCCCGGCGCTCCGGTCAGGCGAGACCGGAGCGTTCCAGGGCCTCGACGCCGGCGCGCAGCGAGGCGATCCGCTCGTCCAGCGTGAGACCGGCCGGGGCGAGGGTGAGGGTCGTGACCCCCGCCGCCGCGTAGGCCCTCATCCGGTCCGCGATGCGGCCGACGGAACCGAGCAGGGTTGTCCGGTCGATCAGGTCGTGCGGTACGGCGGCCGCGGCGCCCTGCTTGTCGCCGGAGAGGTACTTGTCCTGGATCTCGGCGGCTTCCTTCTCGTACCCCATGCGCCGGGCCAGCTGGTTGTAGAAGTTCTGCTTGGGGCTGCCCATGCCGCCGACGTACAGCGCGGTGTAGGGGCGGAAGGTGTCGGCGAGGGCCCTCACGTCCTTGTCGTCGCCGACGGCGAGCGGGAGGGTCGGGCAGACGTCGAAGCCGTCGAGGGTCTTGCCGGCCTTCTCGCGCCCGGCGCGCAGGTGCCTGATCGCGGTGTCCTCGAGGTGGTCGGCGGAGGGGAAGATGAGCAGGGCGCCGTCGGCGATCTCGCCGGTCTGTTCGAGGTTCTTCGGGCCGATGGCGGCGATGTACAGCGGGATGTGCTCGCGCTGCGGGTGCACGGTGAGCTTGAGGGGCTTGCCCGGGCCGCCGGGCAGGGGCAGCGTCCAGTGCTCGCCCTCGTAGCTCAGCCGTTCGCGGGTCATCGCCTTCCGCACGATCTCGACGTACTCGCGGGTGCGGGCGAGGGGTTTGTCGAACTTGACGCCGTACCAGCCCTCGGAGACCTGCGGACCGGAGACGCCGAGGCCGAGGCGGAAGCGGCCGCCGGAGAGGGAGTCGAGGGTGGCCGCGGTCATCGCGGTCATGGCGGGCTGGCGGGCGGGGATCTGGAAGATGGCGGAGCCGACGTCGATGCGCCGGGTCTGGGCGGCGATCCAGGCCAGCACGGTGGCGGCGTCGGAGCCGTAGGCCTCGGCGGCCCAGCAGACCGCGTACCCGAGCCGGTCGGCCTCCTGCGCGACGGCGAGATTGTCCGCGTCCATTCCGGCGCCCCAGTAGCCGAGGTTGATGCCGAGCTGCATGACCCGCTCCCCTTACCGATCAGTAACGTCCCTTGGCGGGCACCTTAGCGTGCGCGGGCGCCGGACGGTGGGGCGGGGACGCCCGCGCCGCCCCGGCGGAGGCGTCCGTCCCCGCCGGCGCGGGCGGGCAGCCCCCGTGCCGCCCCGGGCCGGCGCCGCGTGTCTCCTGGGAACCGGTTGTCCACAGGTCCCCGAAGCGAAGGTTTTGGCCAGTAATCTCGGCGTTCATGGAGCAGAGGCATCTCGGCCGCACCGGCCTGCGCGTGTCCCGTATCGGCCTGGGCACCCTCACCTGGGGGCGGGACACCGACGAGCACGACGCCGCGGACCTCCTGAAGACGTTCTGGGAGGCGGGCGGGACCCTCGTCGACACCGCGGACGTGTACGGCGACGGGGAGGCCGAGTACCTGCTCGGAAAGCTCATGGACGGTCTGGTGCCGCGCCGCGACCTCGTCGTCTCGACCAAGGCGGGCAGCGTGCCGGACCCCGACCGCCTCTTCGACGGCTCGCGCGGCCATCTGCTCTCCGCGCTGGACGCCTCGCTCGCCCGCCTCGGCACCGACTACGTCGACGTGTGGCACGTGCACGCCTTCGATCCGCACACCCCGCTGGAGGAGACCCTCCAGGCGCTCGACCTGGCGGTCGGCAGCGGACGCGCCCGGTACGCCGGCGTCTCCAACTTCTGCGGCTGGCAACTCGCCAAGGCGGCGACCTGGCAGCTGGCGGCGCCGGGCACGCGGACCCGGCTGGCGAGCACGCAGATGGAGTACTCGCTGCTCCAGCGCGGCGTGGAGCGCGAGGTGCTGCCGGCCGCGCTGGACCTGGGCATCGGGCTGCTGCCGTCGTCCCCGCTGGGGCGCGGGGTGCTGACCGGCAAGTACCGGGACGCCACGCCGCCGGACTCGCGGGGCGCCTCGGAGCACTTCGCGCCGTTCGTCGCGCCGTACCTGGACGACACGGCGAGCCAGATCGTGGACGCCGTGACGACGGCGGCGGACGGGCTGGCGGTCACCCCGCTGCAGGTGGCCCTGGCCTGGGTCCGCGACCGGCCCGGGGTGGCCGCCCCGATCGTCGGCGCGCGCAACGCGCAGCAGCTCACGGCGGCATTGTCGGTGGAGACCCTTAGTCTTCCTGACGAGATCCGCCGGGCGCTCGACGACGTGTCGGCGCCCGTGCACCGCTATCCCGATCACGACTGGAGCACGCTGTGAGCACGGAGCCCGGGCCCGAGCCCGCCGAGGACGCCGTGGACGCCGAGGACGCCGAGCCCGCCGTGGACGCCGAGGACGCCGAGCCGGGGACGCCGGGCGCCGCGGCGGAGGGCGAGGCCCCGCGCAGCGAGGGCGCGGAGGGTACGGCGGCCGCCGCTGCCGGGGACGGTCCGGCTGAGGCCGGACAGCTGTCCGAGGCGGAGGCCGAGCTGCTGGCCCAGCGGCTGGAGCGGGAGCGCATCGAGCGGCGGAAGACCGAGAAGCGGGGGCCGATCGAGGCCGGGGGCAAACTGAGCGGCAAGGCGGCCGACCTGCTCGCCGCCGTGCGGGCCGTGGAGAGCGGCGAGCGGCCGCCGCGGACGGTGTTCGGCGAACCGGAACCCGCCGCGCCGCGCCCCGCCCCGGAGCCGGTGCGCCGGCCGCGCCCCGTGCCGGACGGGACGGGCGGCACGGCCGCCGTGCCCCCGGCCGAGGCCGTGCAGGCAGTGCGGGGGGTGCTGGCCGAGGGGGGCGCGCCCGAGGCGCTCGCGCCGCGGGCCGCCGCGGTGCTCGGTGCGGGCGCGGAGGAGCTGTTGCGGACGGACCCCTGGCAGCTGCTGCGGGTCACCGGTGTGCGGCCGGAGCAGGCCGACGGCTTCGCGCGGGCCCTGCTCGGGCCGGACTGCGGCCCGGGCGACGAGCGGCGGGGCCGGGCGGTGACCGTCTGGCTCCTGGAGCAGGCCGCCCTGGCCGGGCACACCGCCCTGGAGATGCCGGCGCTCACCGACGCCCTGGCCCGGCAGGGCGTACCGGATCCGGACGCCGCCGTGCACGCCGCCGTCGCCGAGGGCGAGGCGCTGGTCTTCCGAGACGCCCTGGACGAGCCCGGTGCCCCGCCGGACGAGGAGGACGGGACGGACGGGACGGACGGGACGGACGAGGAGCGTCCGGCCCGCGTCCTGATCGGTCTCGAACGGTACGCGCTGGCGGAGGAGAGTCTCGCCGACGCCCTGGCCCGGCTGGTCAACTCGGCGCCCGGGCAGGACGGTTCCGGTGCGCAGTGGGAACGGGCCGCCGCCACTGCACAGGGGTCGGCCGGCGAGCTGGTCCGCGCGGCCGCCTCCCACGGCCTGGTCCTGCACACCGGCGGGGAGGCCGCCCTGGCCGAACCGGCGGCCCTGCTCCACGCGGCCCGCGGTCTCGGTCTGCGTGCCTGGGCCGCCGCCCACAGCCCGCTCGGCCGCGACCGCTTCGCGGCCCTGCTGCGGCAGCCCGAGCGGTCCGACGGCCCCGCCTCGCCTCCCGTCGCCACCGTCGCCGGGCTGCTGTCCGGCGCCGAGGGGCCGGGGCGGGACGCCGAGGGGTCGCTGGACCTCGACCTCCTCGTCGTGCTCGACGCCCCGCAGCTGGACGTCGAGACGGCTGCGCTGCTGACGGAGTCGCTGCCGGACGGCGCCCGGCTGGTGCTGTCCGGGGATCCGGGCGTGCTGTGGTCGGTGGGGCCCGGGCGGGTGTTCGCCGATCTGCTGGCGGCACGGATCTGCCCGCAGGTCGCCTCGCGGCGGCCGGACCCCGGTCCGCTGGGCGAGCTGGTCTCGGGCATCGGCGTCGGCGAGCTGAACCAGGTCCAGGCCCCCGGCAAGGAGGTCGTGATCGTGCCCGTGCGGGACGCGGGCGAGGCCGTGCACCGGACCGTGCAGCTCGTGGCCGACTCGGTGCCCCGGGCGATCGGCGTGCCCGCCGAGGAGACGCAGGTGATCACCCCGGGGCACGGGGGTGCCGCCGGCACGCGGGCGCTGAACGCGGCGCTGAAGGAGCGGCTCAACCCCGGCCCCGGCCGTTTCGGCGGCTTCGACCCCGGTGACCGGATCGTCTACTCCCCCGTCCCGGGGCGTGCGCTGCCGGGCCGTGTGGTGAAGGCCGACGCCGAGGGGCTGCACCTGTCGTGCGCGGGCGAGGCCGTCGTCGTACCGAGGGAGCGGGTGGAGGGCCGGGTGCGGCACGGGTGGGCGATGACCGCGCACCAGGCGGTGGGCGCGCGGTGGCCGGCCGTGGTCGTGGTGCTGCCCGGCGACGCCGTGCAGGCGCTGAGCCGTCCCTGGGTCTACACCGCGTTCGGCCGGGCCGAGCGGCATCTGTCCGTGGTGCACGGCGTGGAGCAGGCGCTGCCCAGGGCGGTGGCCGAGGTGCCGGCCAAGCCGCGGACGACCCGGCTGCCGGCACTGCTCGCCCCGCAGGTCCCGTCGGCCGGCTGAGCCCGGTCCCCGACACGGCGACGGCGGTGGTCACGGGAGGGCTCCCGTGACCACCGCCGTCCGCCGTCGCCGGGGCCGGTCCGGCCGCTCAGCGATCCGTGTCCAGCGGCTCCAGGTCCTCGTCGTCCTCGTCCGTGGCGAGTTCGTCCTCGAGCTCGTCGTCCAGGTCGTCGTCGGTGTCGCCGGCGTCGGCGTCGTCGTCGAACACCGCGCTGACGTCGAAGCGGCAGACCACCCGCTGCGGATCTACCTGCTCGAAGGGCGCCTCCAGCCACTCACCGGGGTCGGCCGGCTCGTCCGCCGCCGTCACCCAGAGCGTGGAGTCGCCCTCCTCCAGGCCGAACTCCTTGTGCCGGGAGGCGATCTCGTCCGGCTCGAACTCGCCGAACAGCAGCCCGAGCGCGCCGTGCACCGTGCCGGAGACGTCCGTGCCCGCGTCCTCGTCCGCCGCCTCGATCCGCTGGGCCTGCGCCAGCAGCCGCTGCGGCTCCGCCACGGCGTAGTCGCGGCGGATCAGCACGCTCAGCGCGTTCGGCTCCTCGGGGCCGGTGTACGGGGGCAGCGCGTCCTCCGCGCCCGGGATCTCGAAGGGCGTGACCTCGTCGTAGCGGTCGTAGAGCAGTTCGTCGTACGCCTCCGCGGCCGCGGCCAGCTCGTTGAACGCCTCGTAGACGGCCGGGTCGTCCTCACCCGACCTGCGTTCGACCGCGGCCAGGTGGCGGTCGAGCGCGGTCTTGACCGCCTCGGCGGCGGCGCGTACCTCGGCAGCGGTGGGCTGCGCAGCATCAGACATAGTGCAGACGCTATCCGTACCAGGCCCCAGCCCGCACAATAGATGCGATGCCGGAATACGAATTTGTCGACGTGTACGTACCGCGCGGGGTCTCCCGCAAGGAGGCGACACGTCTGCTGACGGACCACGCAGAGTACGGAAACTGGGAGTTGTACCGCCTCAGTCTGCTGCGCGACGGCAGCCGCAGGGTGCGGTTGCGGAGGCGGATCATCCGCCAGGTGCGCGCGACATGGTGAGGTGACACACACGCAGTGGGCCCCGCGGACGCGGGGCCCACTGCGTGGTGCCGGGTGTCAGGCCGAGGCCCGCGCCCTGCGGTAGAGGACCGCGCCGGCCAGCAGCGCGCCCGCGCCGACCGGCGCGACCAGGCCCACCGGCAGGTCACTGCCGGTGTGCGCGAGCTGTGCCCCGGCCTCGGACCGGGTGACGGTCCGCGTGTCCGGCCGGCCGGTGTGCGAGGAGCCGCCCGGCGTCGTGCCCTCACCCGTGCCGGGCGGGGTGCCGGGCTCGGCCGGGTCGCCCGGGTCACCGGGCGTACCGGGGTCACCCGGGGTGCCGGGGTCACCGGGGTCACCGGGGTCACCGGGGTCACCGGGATTTTCCGGGGTGCCGGGGTCACCCGGCTGGCCGGGTGTCTCGTTGCCGCCGCCGGGCGGGGTGGTGTGCTGCCCGCCGGAACCGCCGTTCGCGCAGTCGTTGCCGATGGTGGCGTTGCCGGCCCCGATCACGCCGACGTTGTTGCCGCAGACGTTGACCGGCACGTGGACGGGCGCCTGGACGTGGTTGCCGGAGCCGACGCCGGGCGAGTCACCGGCGTGACCGCCGGCGTGCGAGCCGCCGTGGCCGCCCGGGTCCCCGTACCCGCCTGACGAGGAGCCGCCCTGGTTGGCACACGTGTTGCCCACCGAGGGGTTGAGGAGACCGACGACGTTGACCGTGTTGCCGCACACGTTGACCGGCACGTGCACCGGCGCCTGCACCGAGTTCCCGGACAGCACGCCGGGGGATCCCGACGCCGAGCCGTGCGCACCCGAGTCGGCGTGCGCGGAACCGCCCGCGGCGGCGAGCACACCGGTCGCGGCCGCCATCGTCATCAGGCCCTTGCGGGTGACCTGTCGCATTTACTGAATCCCTGCCTTCGACCTTCTCGCCGGAATGCCGCCCGATTCTGCATTCCGGCATCCCGACATTCCGACGTTTCGACGTTTCGACGTTTCGAATTCTTGACGTCTTGACGTTCCTGTGTTCCGGCGTTCCGGAAAAGACCGGTCGGCCCCGGGCGCGCGGCACGCGCTCCGGGGCCGACGGGCTCGCGCCCCGAGGGCCGGGCCCTAGAGGGCGGGGCACAACGTCACTTGTTGATGCAGGTGTTGCCGAAGGCGGGGTTCAGCAGTCCGATCACGTTGACCGTGTTGCCGCAGGCGTTCACCGGGATGTGGATGGGCGCCTGGACGACGTTGCCGGACAGCACACCCGGGGAGTGCACGGCGGCACCCTGGGCACCGGAATGGGCGGCGGCAAGACCCGCGCTCGCGAGAACCAGACCACCAGTGGCAGCCGCAACAGCAACGACCTTCTTGATCATTATTCCTCCTCGTTGGAAATGCGATCCCAATTGCGGATCACATGACCAGTAACGAGGAAGGAGTAATCGGGCTACGAGCGTATGGTCGCATTCACTCTTTATCGGGCACGCTCGCACACGTGACCGATTACCGTGGCGTCATCGTTGGCCAAGGGACGGGGCGGGCGGTCGTTCAGGAGGCGTCGATGAACCGGTCGAGCACGCGCACGCCGAACTTCAGGCCCTCCACCGGCACCCGCTCGTCCACGCCGTGGAACATGCCCGCGAAGTCCAGCTCGGGCGGCAGCTTCAGCGGCGCGAAGCCGAAGCAGCGGATGCCGAGGTCGTCGAAGGACTTGGCGTCGGTGCCGCCGGAGAGCATGTACGGCACGGCGCGGGCGATCGGGTCCTCGGCGCTCAGCGCGCTCTGCATGGCATCGACGAGCCGGCCGTCGAAGCCGGTCTCCAGGGCCTTGTCGGCGTGCACGTCCTCGCGCTTCACGCGGGGGCCGAGGATGCGGTCGAGGTCGGCGAGGAACTCCTCCTCGTAGCCGGGCAGGAAGCGCCCGTCGACGTGGGCGGTGGCCTCGCCGGGGATGACGTTGACCTTGTAGCCGGCGCCGAGCATGGTGGGCGCGGCCGAGTTGCGCAGCGTGGTGCCGATCATCCGGGCGATGCCGCCGAGCTTGGCGAGGGTCTCGTCCATGTTCTCGGGGTCGAGCTCGGTGCCGAGCGCGTCGGAGAGCTCGTCCAGGAAGGCCCGTACGGTCTTGGTGATCCGCACCGGCCACTTGTGCCGGCCGAGCCGGGCGACCGCCTCGCACAGCTCCGTGATGGCGTTGTCGTCGTTGGTCATCGAGCCGTGGCCGGCCGTGCCCTGGACGGTGAGCCGCATCCAGTGCATGCCCTTCTCGGCGGTCTCGACGAGGTAGAGCCGCAGCTTCTCGTTGACGGTGAAGGAGAACCCGCCGACCTCGCCGATCGCCTCGCTGACGCCCTCGAACAGCTCGGGGTGCTCCCGGACGAGGTACTTGGCGCCGTACGTGCCGCCGGCCTCCTCGTCGGCGAGGAACGCGAGCACGATGTCCCGCGGGGGCCTGCGCCCGCTGCGCAGCCGGTCGCGGACGACCGCCAGGGTCATCGCGTCCATGTCCTTCATGTCGACCGCCCCGCGGCCCCAGACGCACCCGTCGGCGATCTCGCCGGAGAAGGGGTGGTGGGTCCAGTCGGCCGCGTTGGCCGGCACGACGTCGGTGTGCCCGTGGATGAGCAGCGCGGGCCGGGAGGGGTCCTCCCCCTCGATGCGGGCCACGGTGGAGGCCCGTCCCCGGTGGGACTCGAAGATCCGCGGTTCGAGTCCCACCTCGGCGAGCTTCTCGGCGACGTACTCGGCGGCCTCGCGCTCGCCCGGTCCCGAGTGGTCGCCGTAGTTGCTGGTGTCGATCCGGATCAGCTCGCGGCAGAGGTCCACGACCTCGTCCTCGCCGGTGACGCTCCCGGCCGTGCCCGTCTCGCTCACGTGCTTCCTCCCGCTGTCACTGCTGGTGGGTCCTCCTCATCCTCCCTCCCCCGCCGCCCGCGCCCAAGACCGGTCCCGGCCCGTCACACGCCGTTCACGCGGGCCGGGGCGGACCGGGGGTGATCGGCCACCCCCGAAAGCCTGGTAATGTTTACGTCGTCGCCGCGAGGGAAGCCCGCGCGACAGACACCTTGTCCGGGTGGCGGAATGGCAGACGCGCTAGCTTGAGGTGCTAGTGCCCTTTATCGGGCGTGGGGGTTCAAGTCCCCCCTCGGACACCACCGAAGACCCCTGGTTCGCCAGGGGTCTTCCGCTTGCCCGGGGCCGGTCCGCGAGGCGGTGCCCGCGCAGGCAGAATGACGGGCATGACCACGCGTTCCTGCCCCTGCGGGCGCCCCGAGCCGTACGAGGCCTGCTGCGGCCGCCACCACCGCGGGGCCGCCGCGCCGACCGCCGAGGCGCTCATGCGGTCGCGGTACAGCGCCTTCGTCCGGGGGGACGCGGGGTACCTGCTGCGGACGTGGCATCCGCGGACGCGGCCCGAGCGGCTCGACCTCGATCCGCGGATGCGGTGGACCGGGCTGGAGATCCTGAGGACGAGCGGCGGGTCCGCCTTCCACCCGACCGGGACGGTGACCTTCCGGGCGTCCTACCGGGGCGGCTCCCTGCACGAGCGCAGCCGTTTCGAGCGGCTCGACGGGGCGTGGGTGTACGTGGACGGGGAGTTCCTGGACTAGGGCCCCGCCTGTGGATCCCGCCCCTGCGGCGGGTCCCCGGGCCGTCACGGCGCGAGGATGTCCAGTTCCTGCAGGGCGCCCACCGTGATCTCGCGGGTCAGCTTCTCGGCGCGGGCCGCGTCCCTTTCACGGACCGCCTCCGCGAGCTGGACGTGCAGGGTGACGGCGGCCGGGTCCGGGTCGTCGAACATCACGGCGTGGTGGGTGCGGCCGGCCAGGACCTCCGCGACGACGTCGCCGAGGCGGGCGAACATCTCGTTGCCGGAGGCGTCGAGGATCACCCGGTGGAAGGCCACGTCGTGGAAGAGGTACTCCTCCAGCTTGTGGCCGCGGGAGTTGGCGACCATGCCCAGGGCGCACTCGGTGAGCCGGGCGCACTGCTCGGCCGTGGCGTTCCTCGCCGCCAGGGCCGCCGCCACCGGTTCGACCGCCGAGCGCAGGACCGTCAGGGAGCGCAGCTGCCGGGGGCGGTCGGCGCCGGCCAGGCGCCAGCGGATGACCTGGGGGTCGTAGACGTTCCACTCGGCCTGCGGCAGGACCATCACGCCGACGCGGCGGCGGGAGGCGACCAGGCGCATGGACTCCAGCACACGGACCGCCTCGCGCATCACGGAGCGTGACACGTCGAAGCGCTGGGCGAGTTCGTCCGTGCGCAGCACGCTGCCCGGCGGGTATCCGCCTCCGGCGATCTCGGGGCCCAGGGCGTCCAGTACGCGGCCGTGCAGCCCCCGGCCCGGTGTGCTCATGCACTCAGAGTACGGGGTGGATCACTGCGCCAAAAAGTCAGACTTATTTGTCACAGACTCTTGAATTCGTCGTACCTAATGGGTTTCAGTTGCGTCGACATCACGTGTCGACGAAGACAGCAGACAGTGAGGCAGCGATGAAGACCCCCCATGTCGTCGTGGTCATGGGCGTCGCGGGCACCGGCAAGACCACCGTCGGACCCCTGCTCGCGGCCCGGCTCGGCGTCCCGTACGCCGAGGGCGACGACTTCCACCCGCAGGCCAACATCGCCAAGATGTCGGCCGGGACCCCGCTCACCGACGAGGACCGCCGGCCCTGGCTGGACGCCATCGGCGACTGGGCGCAGGGGCGGGCCGGGCTCGGCGGGGTGGTCAGCTGCTCGGCACTGAAGCGGTCGTACCGCGACCGGCTGCGGGCCGCCGCACCCGGCGTGGTCTTCGTGCACCTCACGGGTGACCGCGCGCTCATCGAGGACCGGATGTCGCACCGGCAGGGCCACTTCATGCCCACGGCGCTGCTCGACTCCCAGTTCGCCACGCTCCAGCCGCTCCAGCCGGACGAGGCCGGGGTCGCCGTGGACGTCTCGGGCGGCCCGGAGGAGATCGCCGAGCGGGCGGTGAACGCGCTCGACTCGCTCCCCGGACCGGTCCAGTAGGTCCCCGCCGCTCCCCTCTCCCCGAACTCCCCGCTCCCCGCACCGCAAGGGAACCCACCGTGACCAGACTCAGCGTCGAGATGCTGGCAGCGGACGCACCCGAGCCGATCACGTCGGCCGGCCACGCCCAGCTGGGCATCGCCGTCCTGGCGGGCATCGCCGTCATCGTCCTGCTCATCACCAAGTTCAAGCTGCACGCCTTCCTGGCGCTGACCATCGGGTCGCTGGCCCTCGGCGCGTTCGCCGGGGCACCGCTGGACAAGGTCCTCACCAGCTTCACCACCGGCCTCGGCACCACGGTCGCCGGTGTCGGCGTGCTGATCGCCCTCGGGGCGATCCTCGGCAAGATGCTCGCCGACTCCGGCGGCGCGGACCAGATCGTCGACACGATCCTCGCCAGGGCGGGCGGGCGCTCGATGCCGTGGGCGATGGTGCTGATCGCCTCGGTGATCGGTCTGCCGCTGTTCTTCGAGGTCGGCATCGTGCTGCTGATCCCGGTCGTCCTGATGGTCGCCAAGCGCGGCAACTACTCCCTGATGCGCATCGGCATCCCGGCGCTCGCGGGCCTGTCCGTGATGCACGGCCTGGTGCCGCCGCACCCCGGTCCGCTGGTCGCGATCGACGCGGTCGGGGCCGACCTCGGCGTCACGCTGGCGCTCGGCGTCCTCGTCGCCATACCCACGGTCGTCGTCGCCGGTCCGCTGTTCTCCAAGGTCGCGGCCCGCTGGGTGGACGTGCCCGCCCCCGACCGGATGATCCCGCAGCGCGCCTCCGACGAGCTGGACAGGCGCCCCGGCTTCGGC
Organism: Streptomyces sp. NPDC052701; assembly: GCF_040678355.1. NCBI lineage: Bacteria > Bacillati > Actinomycetota > Actinomycetes > Kitasatosporales > Streptomycetaceae > Streptomyces > Streptomyces sp. NPDC052701. The sequence goes on along the minus strand of NZ_JBFATO010000022.1, from coordinate 113,612 downwards.
GCCACGCTGGTCACGGTCCTGCTGCCGGTCATCCTGATGCTGGCCAAGGCGCTGGTCGACATCGTCGTGGACGACCCGGCCCAGCCGGTGCAGCGCGTCTTCGACGTCGTCGGCGCCCCGCTGATCGCCCTGCTCGCCGCCGTGCTCGTCGGCATCTTCACGCTGCTGCGGCCCGCCGGGTTCGCCAAGGAGCGCCTCTCCCCGCTCGTCGAGAAGAGCCTCGGGCCCATCGCGGGCATCCTGCTGATCGTCGGCGCGGGCGGCGGCTTCAAGCAGACGCTGATCGACTCCGGCGTGGGCCGGATGATCCTGGAGATCTCCGAGGACTGGTCGATCCCGGCGCTGCTGCTGGCCTGGCTGATCGCGGTGGCGATCCGGCTGGCGACCGGTTCGGCGACGGTGGCGACCGTCTCGGCGGCCGGCCTGGTGGCCCCGCTGGCGGCCGACATGTCGGCCACGCACACGGCCCTGCTGGTGCTGGCCATCGGCGCCGGCTCGCTCTTCTTCAGCCACGTCAACGACGCCGGCTTCTGGCTGGTGAAGGAGTACTTCGGCCTGGACGTCGGCCAGACCGTCAAGACCTGGTCGGTGATGGAGACGATCATCTCCGTGGTCGCGGGCGGTGTGGTCCTCCTGCTGTCCCTCGTGCTCTAGGTGTGCTGTCCCGGGACGTTGGTGACACGCGTGCCGGGTGCTTGAAAGAGGTGAGGGCCTTCTGGGTTCGGTGTGGATTGCGACATCTACGACCGGTACTCAGGAGGCCCTCGTGTCCCACCGTGATGCCCGCTGACTCCGACGGGGCGCCTTCGTCCGGCCCGGGGCGTCGTGGAGGACGGCCGGCCGCTGCGGCGGGCCGCGGAACGCTTCCAGGTCAGCCACACCACCGCCGCCCGCCGGGCGAGCCGCTACCGGCAGCTGGGCGCGGCCGGGATGCACGATCGCTCCGGCCGCCCGCACCACAGTGCGGGATCCCGGGGCTGTTCGGAGGTCACGCCCTCATCCGACCACCCGCCGCCCGGGGCGGGCCAGGGCTCGCGGGTGGCCGGGAGGAGTTCCGTCCCCCTCGTCAGGGGGTGCGTCCGGCCGCCTTCTCCAGCTGGAACGCCTCGTTGCCCAGGCCGATGCGGGCGTGGACCTCCGGCTTGCGGGAGCGCAGGACCAGGCCCTGGACCAGGCCGGCGGCCAGCGCCAGGCCGATGACGCCGGGCAGCACCCAGCTCAGGGCGGAGCCGGGGCCGGCGCCGACCAGCACGTCGAAGTCCCTCACCGTGTAGCCGGCGATCACCAGCAGGGCGAGGCCGGCCAGCGCGGAGGTGGCCAGCCGTACGGCCTGGGTGCCGGCCGCGCCGCGGCGGACGAAGAAGACGACCACCGACAGGGAGGCCGCGGCCATCAGGACGATCACGCCGAGGGCGCCGACGTTGCCCAGCCAGGTGAACAGGTGCAGGACGGGCGCGGTCGGATCGCCGGCGGGCTTGTCGTCGGTGACCGCGAAGGCGGTGACGACCACGGCGGCGACGGCGGTCTGCAGCAGCGAGCCGGTGCCGGGGGCGCCGCTGGTGCCGCTGGTGCGGCCGAACGCGGCGGGCAGCAGGCCCTCGCGGCCCATGGCGAAGGCGTACCGGGCGACGACGTTGTGGAAGCTGAGCAGGGCGGCGAACATGCCGGTGACGAACAGGACGTGCAGCACGTCCGTGAAGGTGCCGCCGAGCCGGGACCCGGTGAGGAAGAACAGCAGTCCGGCGCTCTGCCGCCGTGCCGTGCCGACGATCTCGGAGGGACCGGTGGCGACGGTGAGGGCCCAGCTGCTGAGCGCGAAGAAGACGGCGACCCCGCCGACCGCGAGGAACATCACGCGCGGCACCAGGACGTGCGGGCGGCTGGTCTCCTCTGCGTACACGGGCGCCTGCTCGAAGCCGAGGAAGGCGGCGATGCAGAAGCACAGCGCGGTGCCCACGCCGGCGCCGGTGAGGGTGCCCGGGTCGAAGGCGTGCAGGGACAGGCCCTCCTTGCCGGGGTCGGTGACGGCCGCGATGTCGAAGACGACGACGAGGAGGACCTCGACGACCAGCAGCACGCCGAGCACGCGCGCGTTGACGTCGATCTTCAGCCACCCCAGCAGGCCGACAGCGGCCACCGCCGCCAGCGCCGGGATCCACCAGGCGACCTCCACCTCGGCGTAGGTGGCCAGCAGCCCGGAGACCTCGAAGCCGAAGATCCCGTAGATGCCGGCCTGCAGCGCGTTGTAGGCGACGAGGGCGACCAGGGCCGCGCCGGCGCCGGCGGTGCCGCCGAGGCCGCGGGAGATGTACGCGTAGAAGGCGCCCGCGTTGTGGACGTGGCGGCTCATCTCGGCGTACCCGACGCTGAACAGGATCAGGACGACGCCGAGGAGGACGAAGAGCAGCGGCTGCCCGACGATGCCCATCACCGCGAATGTGGTGGGCATGACACCGGCGACCACCATGAGCGGGGCGGTCGCGGCGAGGACGGAGAGCAGCAGGCCCCCGGTGCCGAGGCGGTCGGCGCGCAGGGCCCGCTCCTGGCCCTTGAACGTGCTGATGCGGTCGGCGGCGGGTCTGCTCGTGCGCGAACTGCCCGTGGTCATGGGAGGCGTCCTTCTGTCGGGTGCGGGGGGTCAGACCGTGCCGAGCGCGCCGGCGCGGGCGGCACGGAAGGCGGTGCGGGGGTCGCGGTCCGGGTACGACCACGGCGCCGGGGTGACGTGGTCGCCGATGCGGTGGAACAGGGCGGCGGCCTCGGCGCCCCGTCCCTCGCAGACCTTGGCGTGGGCGAGGAAGTTCAGGTCGACCAGGCGGCGCGGGTGGCCTTCGAGCTCCCACTCCAGCCACCAGTCGAAGGCGGCCTTCATCACCTGCCGGGCGCGGCGGCCGGTCCAGTGGCCGCAGGCGGCGGGGTCGGCGGGCTGGTGCCCGGCGGCGGCCAGCACGCGGTAGCGCTCGGCGTGCGCGATGACCGGCAGGATGGCCAGCGGGGAGTCGGCGGGGGCCTGTTCGGCCGCCCAGTTGGCGAAGTCGTAGACCTCGTGCAGCGGGTCCGGGCCGGCGTCGACACGGCGCTCGGCCAGCCGGGCCACCACCAGGTGGTGGGCGTGGTGGTGGTCGGCGTACCGGGCGCGGACCTCCTCGAAGAGCCGGACCACGTCCTGCTCGGTCCCCAGGGAGCGCTCCAGCAGGAGCAGACCGAGCCAGGGGGTGGGGTCGGCGGGCGCGAGCGCGGCGGCGGCACGGCAGGCCTCGCGGGCGCGGGGCGGCTTCTCCTTGCCGTCCAGGGCGCGCCGGACCCGGGCCAGGGCGAGCAGGACGGAGGCGTCGGCGGACTCGGGTTCGGCGAGCAGCCACTCCTTGGCCCAGGCGGCGCAGTAGGGCTCGCGGGCCAGGACCGTGACGCGGTGTCCCCGGCGGTCCCAGTCGTCCCCCGTGTGCACCAGCAGCGAGCGGGTGGTCTGCCACCGGCCCTGCGCGAGCGCGGCGCGCGCGGCGACGAGTTCGGCGTCGTCGAGGGCCTCGTCGAAGGCCTGGGCCGCACGTCTGCGGCCGCGGCCGAGGGGAGGCGGGGGTGGTGACACCGCGGGACTTCCTCACGCGTTCATTTGTGGTTCGGTTCACGGCGCGGACCGGTCGGGGTGTGCCGACTGCCATGAACTGATCACACACAGCAAACCCGCAGCCAACGCTCGGCGTCAAGGGCCGCCGGGGCGTTACACGCGTCAAGTTGCGTGACGGCAGGGTCACTTGTGATCGCTCCGGTCGGCACGCGGCGACGGCGGGGCACCGGGGACTGCACCCGATTCTCCCTTTTGGCCCTTTTGTGATGTGCGTCATAGCGGGCTTTCCGCCGACCCCGCACGATGGCTGGACGTGCGGTCACGGCTCTTTCGGACACCGTGACCCGGCCCGATGATCGAGGTACGCAGCTTGTCGGTTCCGGTTCTGGCCCTCGCCCTGAGCGCCGCGTGCTGCCTGGGCTTCGGATTCGTGCTCCAGCAGCAGGCCGCCCAGCGGGCCCCGTTGAACGACTTCCTCTCGCCCCGGCTGCTCCTGGACCTGATGAGGGTGCCGCGCTGGCTCGGCGGCATCGCGCTGATGGTGGTGGGCATGGCGCTCGGCGCGGCGGCGCTCGGCCAGGGCGAGCTGTCGCTGGTCGAGCCGCTGCTGGCGACGAACCTGCTGTTCGCGCTCGCCCTGTCCCGCCGCCAGTCGCGGCAGCCGCTGGGCCGCCAGGGCTGGGCGGGGCTGGGGCTGCTGGCGGGCGGGGTGAGCGTGTTCATCGTGGCGGCCGAGCCGCGCGGCGGCAGCGCGCCCGCCGACCCGCTGCGCCAGTGGCTGATCATCGGTGCCATGATCGGGCTCGCCCTGCTCCTCACGGCCTGTGCCCGGCGCTCGCGCCTGAGCGCGGGCCCGGCCCTGCTGGCACTGGCCGCCGGGCTGCTCTACGGGGTGCAGGACGCGCTGACCCGGCTGAGCGGGCAGCGCTTCGCCGAGGGCGGCTTCACGCAGCTGCTCACGAGCTGGCAGCCGTACGCGGTGCTGGTCCTCGGCGTGACCGGGCTGATCCTCGTGCAGAGCGCGTTCGAGACGGCCTCCCTGCGCATGTCCCTCCCCGCGCTGACCGCGGCCCAGCCCATCGCCGGGATCGTCTGCGGCGTCGGGTTCCTGGGCGACCGGCTGCGCACGGACGCGGGCGCACTGACGTGGGGAGCCTGCGGCCTCCTGGCCGTGATCGCCGGGATCGTGCTGCTGGGCATGCACCCGGCGATGCCGCGGGGAGCGGTGCGGCGGGAACCGGCGCCGGCCCTGCAGCCGCAGTGAGCGAGGGCCGTCGGGCCCCGGCGGCACCCCCTGCTTGTATGGACGCATGAATGCTGCCGGGCACACGAACCCCGCCGACGAGATCCTCGACATCGTCGACGAGCACGACCGGGTGATCGGCCGGTCCCCGCGGGGCGAGGCGTACGCGCGCGGTCTGCGCCACCGCTGCGTCTTCGTCCAGGCGCGGGACGCCGAGGGCCGCGTCTTCGTGCACCGCCGCACCCCCACCAAGCTGGTCTTCCCCTCCCTGTACGACATGTTCGTCGGCGGGGTGGTCGGGGCGGGCGAGGGGTACGACGAGGCGGCCCTGCGCGAGGCCGAGGAGGAACTGGGCGTGACCGGTCTGCCGCGCCCCGAGTACCTGTTCAAGTTCCTGTACGACGACGGCGCCGGCCGCAGCTGGTGGTCGGCGGTGTACGAGGTCCGCTGCGAGCTGCCCGTCCGGCCTCAGGCCGAGGAGGTGGCCTGGCACGGCTTCCTGCCGCAGGCCGAACTCGACAGGCGTCTGACGGAGTGGGAGTGGGTTCCGGACGGACTGGCGGCGTACGAACGGCTCAGGGCGCGACGGGGGTGACGGACGTGACGGAGGTGACGGGGACGCGGGGATCCGCGCGGGCCGGGTGCCCGGCGCCGCGGCTCGGGCGGGCGGGACCGGGCGGCTCCCGCCCCGTCCCGCCCGCCCGCCACCGGACCCGCGCAGGCCGCCGCGGGCACCCCGTCGCGGCCCGATAGGGTCCTGACGTGATCGGATTCGCACGGAACGCCCGCTTGTGGTTCGTGCCCGAGGAGATCCGGCGGGAGGGGGAGACACCCGACTACCGGTTCTCGCTGGCGAACGAGCGCACCTTCCTGGCCTGGCTGCGCACCGCCCTGGCGCTGATCGGCGGCGGCTTCGCCGTCGACCAGTTCCTGCCGGGCCTGCGCTGGGGCTGGCGCGTCGGCCTGGCGCTCGCGCTGCTCGCCGCGGGCGCGCTCTGCTCGCTGCGCGCGGTCGACCACTGGGTGCGCTGCGAGCGGGCCATGCGCCGGGGCGAGGACCTGCCGGTGTCCCGCTTCCCGGCGCTGCTGAGCCTCGTCGTCGCGGTCGTGGCGGTCGCCATGGTCGTCGTCGTGCTGGTGGGGTGGGAGGGGTGAGCGCCCCCGGAGCCCGGGCGGTCCCCGGCCGGGACCCCGGCCTGCAGCCCGAGCGGACCCGGCTCGCGTGGCGGCGCACGACCCTGTCGGGCGCGGTCTGCGCGGTCCTCGCCGTGCGGACCGTCCTGCACGGCGGCGCGCCGGCGGCCGGGATCGCGGCCGGCGCCCTGTGCTGCGTCCTGTGGCTCTGCCTCCTGCGGACGGCGCACCGCCGCATCCGCGCCCTCGCCGCCCCGGGCGGGCCCCCGGCGCTCGCCCCCCGCCACGCCGCGGCGGCGGCCCTGTGCACCGTGGCGACGGCCCTGTGCGGCGCCGCCCTGGTCCTCTAGGACCTGTCGTCGGCCTCCCGTCGTCCGCCCGGGGGGCGGGCCCCGCGGCGTCGGGTGCGTGCTCCCGGCGCGCCGGGCGCCGGCCCTCGTACGGGGGGATGCACCCCGGTCCGCGCCCGGTGCGGCGAGAGCGGGTGCAGGGGGTCGCGGGGCAGGCGGGAGTCCGACGGCAGGGCCCGGGCGTGCCGCCCGGCGGGTCCCCGCGCGCCCCGCGGCGCCCTACGCCCCGGTCTCCCGGTCCACGGTCACCACGATCTTCCCCCGCGTCCGCCCCCGGGCGTTGAGCCGGTGCGCGTCCGCCGCCCGCTCCAGCGGGAAGGTCTCGGAGACGTGCACGCTCACCACCCCCGCCTCCGCCAGCTCGGCCAGCCGCCGCAGATCCTGCGCGTCGGGGCGCACGAAGTAGTAGCGGCCTCCGTACCCCACCACGCCGCCGTCGGCGATCGACACCAGGCGGCCCTCCGGGGCCAGCAGGTTCGCCGAGGCCCGCAGCGTGTCGCCGCCGACGACGTCGAACACCGCGTCCACGCCCTCGGGGGCCATCCCCCGCACCCGCTCGGCCAGGCCGTCGCCGTACGCCACCGGCTCCCCGCCCAGTCCCCGCACGAAGTCGTGGTTGCGTTCGCTCGCGGTGCCGATGACCCGGGCGCCCAGGTGGGCGGCGAGCTGCACGGCGATCGAGCCGACGCCGCCGGCCGCGGCGTGCACGAGGACGGTCTCGCCCCGCCTCACCCGGAGCACCTTGGTGAGCACCTGGTAGGCGGTCAGTCCGGTCAGCGGCAGCCCGGCCGCCTCCTCGAAGGAGAGGTTGCGCGGCTTGCGGGCGAGCGTGCGCACCGGCGCGGCCACGTACTCGGCGAAGGTGCCGCGGGAGAGGAAGTCCTCGCGGACGTAGCCGATGACCTCGTCCCCGGCCTCGAACTCCGCAACGGAGACGCCGGGCCGCACCACCACACCCGAGACGTCCCAGCCGGGCACCACCGGGAAGACGGGTTCGAGGATCCGGTCCAGGTGGCCCTCGCGGCACTTCCAGTCGACGGGGTTGACGGCCGCCGCCCGCACCCTCACCAGCACCGCGTCCGGGCCGACCTTCGGGTCCCGGACCTCCCCGAAGGTGAGCACCTCGGGACCGCCGTAGCGCGCGTAGCTGATGGCCTTCATGGCTCCGACCCTCCGGGGGGCGGATGCGGCGCGCAAGCCGGGTGGCCCGAACGAACCCGGTCCCTTCCCCGGGTCCCGCGGGAGGAGCCGTCGGCCTATCGTGGCTCCGATCACGTTTGCGCCCCGCACTGGACGACATACCGACCGGTCGGCATCATGAGCGGGTAGTGTCCGCCTGCCCGTAGGAGCGACGATGAGCCCCGACCACCCGCCCGGACTCGACCTCGACCGGCTGCGCGGCCTGCTCGACCGCGAGCGGCCCGGTCTGGTGAACGGCCCCCTGTCCGGCCGGCTGATCGAGGGCGGGCGGTCGAACCTCACGTACGCGGTCACCGACGGAGCCTCGAAGTGGGTCGTGCGCCGGCCGCCGCTCGGCCACGTGCTGGCCACCGCGCACGACATGAAGCGCGAGCACCGGGTGATCAGCGCGCTGCACCCGACGGACGTGCCGGTGCCGCGCCCGGTGCTGCTGTGCCAGGACGAGGAGGTGCTCGGGGCGCCCTTCTACGTCATGGAGTTCGTCGAGGGCACTCCGTACCGCACCGCCGGCCAGCTCGCCCCGCTCGGCCCCGAGCGCACCCGGGACGCCGTGCTGAACCTGGTGGACACGCTGGTCGGGCTGCACGCGGTGGACCCGGCCGCGGTGGGGCTGGAGGACTTCGGCCGCCCGGAGGGCTTCCTCGACCGGCAGCTGCGGCGCTGGGGCAAGCAGCTGGCCGCCTCCCGCAACCGCGAGCTGGCCGGCGTCGACGAACTGCACGCGGCCCTCGGCCGGGAGCTGCCCCGCTCCCCCGCCCCGGCCGTGGTGCACGGCGACTACCGGCTCGACAACGTCCTGATCGGCGACGACGACAGCATCAGGGCGATCCTCGACTGGGAGATGTCCACCCTCGGCGACCCGCTCACCGACCTGGGCCTGCTGGTGATGTACAGCATGCCGCTCGGCATGCCCCACTCCCCCGTCTCCACCACCGCCGAGGCCCCCGGTCACCCGGCGCCCGGCGAGCTGATCGAGCGGTACGCCGCGCGCTCGGGGCGCGACGTCTCCTCGGTCTCCTGGTACACGGCGTTCGCCTGGTTCAAGCTCGCCGTGATCCTGGAGGGCATCCACTACCGCTACACGCTGGGCCAGACGGTCGGGCGCGGTTTCGACCGCATCGGCGACCTCGTCCCCGTCTTCATCGAGCACGGCCTGACCACTCTTCACGAAGGCCTCCAGGAGGGCTGATCGTCATGGACTTCGCGTTCGACGCGCGCACCGAGGAACTGCGCGCCAAGCTCCTCGCCTTCATGGACGAGTACGTCTATCCGGCCGAGCCGGTCGCGCACGAGCAGCGCGCCGGGCTGGCCTCGCCCTGGGACACCGTGCCGGTGGTCGAGGAGCTGAAGGCCGAGGCCCGCCGGCAGGGGCTGTGGAACCTGTTCCTGCCGGACGCCGAGCACGGCGCCGGGCTCACCAACCTCCAGTACGCGCCGCTCGCCGAGATCACGGGCCGCTCCCCGCAGCTGGCTCCCACCGCGACCAACTGCGCGGCGCCGGACACCGGGAACATGGAGGTGCTCGCGCAGTTCGGCGACGAGCGGCAGAAGAAGCAGTGGCTGGAGCCGCTGCTGGCCGGTGAGATCCGCTCGGCGTTCGCGATGACCGAGCCGGACGTGGCCTCCTCGGACGCCACCAACATCACCACGCGCATCGAGCGGGACGGCGACGAGTACGTCATCACCGGCCGCAAGTGGTACATCTCCGGCGCGATGCACCCCGACTGCAAGATCTTCATCGTGATGGGCAAGACCGACCCGGACGGGCCCGACATCCGCCGCCAGCAGTCCATGGTCCTGGTCCCCCGCGACACCCCGGGCGTCACCGTCGAGCGGGCCATGCGGGTCTTCGGCTACCAGGACGAGTACCACGGCGGCCACGCCGAGGTGGTCTTCGACCACGCGCGCGTGCCGGTGTCGAACCTGATCGGCGAGGAGGGCGGCGGCTTCGCCATCGCCCAGGCCCGGCTCGGTCCCGGCCGCATCCACCACTGCATGCGGCTGATCGGCATGGCCGAGCGGGCGATCGAGCTGATGTGCCGCCGGGCGGTGTCCCGTACGGCGTTCGGCAAGGCGCTGGCCCAGCAGGGCGTGGTCCACAACTGGATCGCGGACGCCCGGGTCGCCGTGGAGCAGCTGCGCCTGCTGGTGCTGAAGACGGCCTGGATGATGGACACCGTCGGCAACAGGGGCGCCCACACGGAGATCCAGGCCATCAAGATCGCCACGCCCCGCACGGTGGCGGGCATCCTCGACAAGGCGATCCAGCTGTACGGCGCGGGCGGCGTGAGCCAGGACTTCCCGCTGGCCGAGCTGTACGCCGGCGCCCGCACCCTGATGATCGCCGACGGCCCGGACGAGGTGCACCAGCGGTCGCTGGCGCGGCGGGAGCTGAAGAAGTACCTGTAGGGGCACGGGCGGGGGGCGGTCGCCCCCCGCCGGGGACACCGTCAGGGCCGCAGCGCCCGCAGCAGCAGGTCGGCCAGGTGGTCGGCGACCCGCTGGGGGCTGAGGGGGCCGTCGGGGCGGTACCAGGTCGACAGGTGGTGGACGGAGCCGAAGTGGTAGTCGACCACCAGGTCGGCCGGGGTCGCGCGGGAGAAGACGCCCGCCTCCTGGCCCTCCTCGATGAGGGCGCGGAAGCGTTCGTGGTAGCGGCGGCGCTCGGCGCGCACCTGCTTGTTCTTCTCCGGGCTGAGGTGGTGCATGGACCGGAAGAAGATCGACGCGTCGTCGAGGTTCTCGATGGTCGTCACCACGACGTCCGCCGCCGCGTCCCGCACCCGCTTCTCGACCGGCTCGTCGGCGTCCGCGAAGGCGTCCAGGCGCTCCTGCTGGACGCGCAGCACGCGCGCGTACACCTCGTGCAGGAGGTCGTCCTTGGAGCCGAAGTAGTGGTACAGCGCCCCCTTGGTGACGCCGGCCGCCTCGACGATCTCCTGCACCGAGGTGCGGTCGTAGCCCTGCTCGGCGAAGAGCCGGGTGGCGGCGGCCAAAAGCCGCTGGGGTACGGGAGCGCCGTCCGGGTCCGTCGTCCTGGGCACTGCCGCCACCTGCCTTTCCGTACTGCTGCCAGTTACTGCTGCTAGTTGTCCTGTGTACGGGAACGAAGTTCCCGCCGGAGGATCTTCCCACTGGCCGTCTTCGGCAAGTCGGGCAGGATCTCGACCTGGCGGGGGTATTTGTACGCGGCCAGTCTGTCCTTGCAGTACGCGGCCAGCGCGCCGGGGTCCGCCTCGGCGTCCGGACGCAGGCTGACGTAGGCCTTGACGGTCTCCCCGCGGTACCCGTCGGGCACGCCGACGACGGCGGCCTCGCGCACCGCCGGGTGCGTGTGGAGCACGTCCTCGACCTCACGCGGCCACACCTTGAAGCCGGACGCGTTGATCATGTCCTTCTTGCGGTCGACGACGTACAGCCAGCCCTGTTCGTCCATGAAACCGATGTCGCCGGTGCGCAGTTCGCCGCCGGGGAAGGTCTCGGCGGTGGCGTCGGGACGCCGCCAGTAGCCGGGCACGACCTGCGGGCCGCTCACGACGATCTCGCCCTGCTCGCCGAAGGGCACCTCCTCGCCCTTCTCGTCGACGATCCGCACGACCGTGTCGGGGCCGGGCACGCCCACGGCGAGCGTCCCGGAGACCGGGTCGACGGGTGCCTGGAGGTGCGGCGGGACGGAGGCGCAGGGCGCGGTGCACTCGGTCAGGCCGTAGCCGTTGCGCAGGTACGGCCCGAACCCGGCCCGGAACTTCTCCACCAGGGCGGGCGGCAGCGGGGCGCCGCCGGAGGAGATCACCCGGAAGGAGGAGAAGTGGTCGCGGGAGGCGGCCGGGTGGGCGGCCAGCGCCATGAACGCGGTCGACGGGCCGACCGTGTAGTGCGGCCGGTGCTCGGCGAACGCGTCCAGCACCACGCCCGCCTCGAAGCGGTACGCCAGCACCAGCGTGCCGCCGCTGTTCAGGCAGGCGGCGAACTGGCAGACCATGCCCGTGATGTGGAACAGGGGCGCCATCGCGAAGTAGACGGGCGCCTCGGGCAGGCCGAGACCGGTCCGCTGCCGCTCGGCGTTGTACATGATGTTGCCGTGCATGTTGGTGGCGCCCTTGGGGGTGCCGCTGGTGCCCGAGGTGTAGCTGATCAGGGCCACGTCGGCCGGGCCCGGCTCGCGGCCCCGCGGCGCCGTGCGGCCGGCGCGGGCCACGGCCGCCAGGTCGTCGGCGTCGGCGGCCCGCGGGAGCCGCCCGAAGCCCAGCACGCGGGCGTCGTCACGGGTCTGGAAGTCCCGTTCGCAGCCGGTCAGCACGATCCGCACGGGCGAGTCCGCGGCCGTGTCGCGCAGGTACTCCTCCCACGCCCGGTCGGAGCAGACCAGCGCGGCCACCTCGCCGTCCCGCAGGACGTGGGCCACCTCGCCCGCCTTGTACATCGGGTTGACCGGCACGACGACCGCGCCCGCCTTCCACGCGCCGAGCACGGCGAGCACGAACAGCGGGGAGTTCTGCAGCAGGACCGCGACCCGGTCGCCGCGCTCCAGGCCGCGTGCGGCGAGGTGGCCGGCGACGGAGTCGCTGAGCTCGTCCACCTCCCGGTAGCCGAGCCGCCCGTCGAAATAGGCGAGGCAGGTGCGGTCCGGGGTGCGGGCCGCGCCCCGGCGCAGGGCGTGCACGAGGGAGGCGGCCGGGTCGACCGGGGCCTTCTGGGCGTCCTCCAGCAGGGCCAGCCAGGGCCTGGCCGCGTAACGGGACCCGGTCACCGGCCGGCCTCCCACTGCCGCTGGATGCGGTTCATGCCCTTCAGCCACCGGTCGGGCTCGGCGGCCCGGGCCTGGTAGTACTCGGCGACCTCGGGGTGCGGCAGGATCAGGAAGCGGTCCTCCTCGATGCCCTTGAACAGGGCGTCCGCCACGTCCTCGGGTTCGATCGCGGTGGGCCGGAGCACCAGGTCGCCCGCGCTGCCGGTGGCGGCGAGCATGTCGGTGCGCACGCCCTGCGGGCAGATGGCGTGCACCTTCAGGCCGCGGTGCCGGTACGTCAGCGACAGCCACTCGGCGAAGGCGTACGCGCCGTGCTTGGTGACGCTGTAGGGCGCCGCGCCGATCATGGTGAGCAGTCCGGCGGCGGAGACGGTCGAGACGAACCGGCCGGCGCCGCGCTCCAGCCAGTCCGGCAGCAGCGCGTGGGCCGCGCGGACGTGGGCCATGACGTTGACGTCCCAGGAGACCGCCCAGCCCTGTTCGTCCAGCGGCCCGGAGACGTCCCCGCCCGCGAAGCCGACGCCCGCGTTGGCGCAGTACACGTCGACCGTGCCGCCGAGCGCGTCCCGGGCCTCGGCGACGATCGCGGAGGCGTCGCCCGGGACCGCGATGCCGCCGATCTCGTCGGCGACCGCCCCGGCCCGGCCGGCGTCCAGGTCGTTGACGACGACCCGGGCCCCCTCGGCGGCGAAGCGGCGGGCCAGCGCGGCCCCGATGCCGCCGCCCGCACCGGTCACGACGACCCCTTTGCCCTGCACGGCTTCCACCATCGGTCTCCTTCGACGCGACGCGACTCGGCTCTGCTGCCGCGTCAGACTAACCGGTCGGTATGTACCGGCGGAAGGGGCGTCCGCAACCCGGCCGGTCCGCTTCGTTCCCCGGGCCCCGGCCGCGCGCTAGCGTGCGTGGCCATGGCACCCGCCGGGCTCACGGAGGTCACCGCATGAAGCTGTCGAGACGGACCCTGCTCACGGCCACGGCCACGGCGGCGGCATCGGCCGGCCCGGCGCAGGCGGCCCCGGCGGGCGGCCGGCGGCTGCGCACCGGCTTCGAGCGCCTCGCCGCGAGCGGCTACGCCCTCCTCTCCGGCCGGCGGGTCGGCATCGTCACCAACCCGACCGGCGTCACCCGGGACGTGCGCCACGTCGTCGACGTCATGCACGCCGACGAGCGCGTGGACCTGATCGCCGTCTTCGGACCCGAGCACGGTTTCCGCGGCACCGCCCAGGCGGGCGGCTCCGAGGGCCGGTACGAGGACCCGGCGACCGGCCTGCCCGTCTACGACACGTACCTCAAGAGCGGCCGTCCGCTCGCCGACGTCTTCACCGCCTCCGGCGTGGACACGGTCGTCTTCGACGTCCAGGACGTGGGCGCGCGCTTCTACACGTACATCTGGACGCTGTACGACTGCATGGAGGCGGCGCAGCTGGCCGGCAAGCGGTTCGTGGTGCTCGACCGGCCCAACCCGGTGACCGGGCGGGCGGCGCTGGGGCCGGTGCTGCACAAGGAGTTCGCGACCTTCGTCGGGCGGCAGCCCGTCTCCCAGGCGCACGGGATGACGGTGGCGGAGCTGGCGCGGCTGTTCAACGGGGAGTTCCTGACCGCGCCCGTGCCGCTGGAGACGGTGACGATGTCGGGCTGGAGACGGTCGGAGTTCTACGACGCCTCCGGACTGCCCTGGGTGCCGCCGAGCCCGAACATGCCGACGCCGGACACCGCGCTCGTGTACGCGGGGACCTGCCTCTTCGAGGGCACGAACCTGTCGGAGGGGCGCGGGACGACCCGGCCCTTCGAACTGCTGGGCGCGGAAGGGGTCGACGGGCGCTGGGCGGCCGGGGCCAACGCGCTCGGGCTGCCGGGGGTGCGCTTCCGGGAGGCGTACTTCTCGCCGACCTTCTCCAAGTTCCAGGGAAAAACCGTCGGGGGCGTGCAGATCCATGTGCACGACCGGACGGTGTTCGACCCCGTCCGCACGGGGATCGCGCTGCTCGTGACCGCCAGGAAGGCCTGGAGCGGTTTCGCCTGGCGTCCGGACCACTGGATCGACCGGCTCACCGGCTCCACGCGGGTGCGCACGATGATCGACGCGGGCGCCGGCACCGACGAGGTGGTGGCGGACTGGCAGACCGAACTGGCGGCGTTCCGCAGGGTGCGGGAGCGGTATCTGCTGTACCGGTGAGGCGTGGCGCGGGACCGGTCCGTCCCGTCGGCGGGCGCGCCGCGCCCGGCCGACGCGGCCACGGGACGGAAGGGCCCGGCCGGCACGGCCACGGAACGGAAGAGCCCGGCCGACGCGGCCACGGGACGGAGAGGCCCAGCCGGGCGGATCCGGCGACGAGTGCGGCTTTGCGGCCCGCGGAGTTCCGAGAAGCCCCAAGGGGCCTTCTGGCGCTGCGCGTTCGCGGCACGGCCCGCCGGCCGGCGAGCGCGGCGGCATCCCGCGCCGGGGGCCGGTCCGGCCGGTGCCGGCGGCGGGCCGCGTGCGCCGGCCCGCCGCCGGTGACGCGCTACCGGTGCGAGGTGAACTCCACGACCTGCTGGTACGTGGGCCGGTTCTGCCAGCTGATCTTGCCGTGCCCGATGCCGCCCAGCGTCCGGTGGACGATCGAGTCGGCGCACCACTGGTCGCCGGCCGGGCACTGGTCGTCGCCCGGGTACACCTGGGCCGCGGTCCTGCCGGCCGCCTCCTTCAGCGTGCTCACGAGGATCTCCCGGCAGGCGCCGAGACTGCCGTCGCCGCAGTACCTGCGGGCCAGCGGGCCGCGCACCCGTTCACCGAGCACCGCCCGGACGTCCTTGTCGACATAGCTCCACCAGCCGTACTGGAAGGCGCTTCCGGCGTGCGAGCCGGTCGGGCCGTGCGCGGCCGACGGGGACTCGTCGACGGGCAGGTTGGCGGTGAGGGCGGTGTACAGCTCGTCGCCGAGGCCGGGTGCGAACTCGGCCCGCACCAGCAGCGGCCACCAGGCGTCCAGGATCCGGATCGCGTCGGCGTGGGCGTACGCCTTCGACCCGGCCGAGGTCTCCGTGCGCCTGGCACCCGCCGCCACCCAGGCCTCCAGCCTGCCGACGGCCGCCGCGGCCGCGGGATCCTCGACCGGCGCGCTCCTGAGGACCCTGAGCAGCCCGGGCAGCACCTCCTGCCCCCGCAGGTCGGTGATCCCCGCGTCGGCCATCGCCCCGACCAGCGAGGCCCGGGTCACCCCGCCCCGCGCGATCAGTTCCCTCACCCGCTCGTCCAGCAGGTCGCCGCGGTGCACCGAGCCGTTGCCCCAGGACGCGGCCGTGTAGTCCTGGGCCGGCTTGTTGTTCCAGGAGATGTAGTAGTCCTGGCCGACGGAGTGGGGGTGTGCGGACGCGGGCGTGTAGGCGGCCGTGTTCGCCGCCGGGTCCCAGCCGCGCCACTCGTGGGCGGGCCGTGCCCACACCGGGAACTCGGCGTCGACCGCGTCCGCCCGCACCGGGTTGTCGCCGCTGTTGTGGTAGGCGGTGTGCTCGGAGTCGGCGTAGAACCAGTTGAAGGTGTAGTTGACGTGCTGCACGGCGCGCCGGAAGTCCTCCGGGCCCTTGACCTGGTCCGGGTCGTTGAGCATCTGGAAGCCGATGATGGAGTCGGTCTCGTGCAGGAAGGACGAGCGCAGGGTGGTGTAGGCGACCTTCCTGCCGCCGACGGTCGCGCGGTACTCCACGGGACCGTACTTCGTGCGCCAGACCCGCATGGTGTACGAACCGGCCGCGGTGCCGTCGGCGACGGTCGGCTTCCAGGCGTTCTTCCGCTCGACCTTCTCCATGGGCGTGCAGGTGCCGCGGTACAGGTAGTGGTGGTCGTCCTGGCACAGCTCGACGGCGTACGTGTCGATGATGTCCTGGCCGGAGGTCGTGGCGCTCCACGCGTAGTCCTGGCCGCGGCCGAGCTCGACGTACATGCTCAGCCCCGCGAAGGAGGCGCCGCGGGCGCTGATGCCCGGGCCCTGGATCTCCTGGAGCAGCAGCAGCTGGGGCGCGAAGTAGCCGGTCTGCGGGCCGAACACGGCGACGGGGTGGCCGCCGGCGGTGTGCTCGCCGCTCACCACCAGCGCGTTGGACATGCCGCGCCGGGCCGAGGAGACCGCCGCCTTCGCCGCCGCGTCGGAGGCGCCGGCGGCGTCCGGGCCGGCCGCGCCGCCGGTGCGGTCGTGGACCAGCGGTTCCCGCCGCACCGAGCCGGGGTCGGGCAGGGCCATGCCCCGCGGGTCGCCGGGCCTGGTGGCGTACGGGAAGCTGCCCTCGTGGACGGTGAGCACGGCCTCGGGGTCGTTGCGTTCCCGGAAGGACTCCCAGACCTCGGTGCCCTCGGCCACGCCGTACCTCTCCTGGGCGGCCAGCAGCGACAGGGCGTTGGCGACCTCGCCGCCGCCCCCGGAGCCGAACAGCGCGCCGATGACGGAGGCCAGCGCCACCAGGTCGGTGGTCTTGAAGTGCTCGATCGTCCCGGCGTTGGTGATCGAGTCCTTGTGGCCGGTCAGGACGTACTCGCCGGGGAAGTAACGGCCGCCGTCGGAGGCGTCGATGTAGGCGTTGACGCCGTCGAGGTAGGCCTGGACGTCGGCGAGGGCCTGGCGGCCGCGTTCGCCGTGGCCTGCGACGACGCGGTCGATCTGGGCCTGCAGCTCGGCCTCGGTGTACGGGGCGTTGCGCCAGAACTGCTGCTCGAGGCCCTGGTTGGAGGGGGCGCCGCCCGCGAAGGAGGTGAGCTGTCCGCGCCCGACGTGCCGGAAGACGTCCATCAGCCACAGCCGGTCCTGGGCCGCCGCGTAGCCCGCGCCGAACTCCGTGCCGTACCTGGTGGTACCGGTGATGTGCGGGACGCCCGTCTTCTTGTCGCGCACGATCGTCACGTCCGTGCGGCCGGCGGGCCTGACGGTGGAGGCGACCTGGTCGGCGGGGACCCCGAACGACGCGTCGTTGAAGAAGGCGCCGATCTTGTCGTCGGTGAGGCCGCGGTGTCCGGTGGCGAGGCCGGCGTACGGGCCGAGCTGGTCGGCGGCGTGGGCGGGCTGGGTCCCGAAGGCCTGGTGGAGGAGGATCTGGGCGAGGGTGGCGTTGCCGTTCTGGCCGGGCGGCATGATGTCGGAGCACCGGACGCCGCAGTGGTCGTTCGCGGCGGCCGCCCGGGCACCGCCGTTCTCCCCGGCCGCCGCCGGGGAGAACGGCGACAAAAGACCGGCGATCAGGGCGCATACGGATGCGGTCTTCAGGAACCCGGGGGTTCTCCGGGGAGTTCTCCGTGCGTCGAGGGCGGTGCGTGGGGCGCGCCGTGGCATGGGGGCTCCTCCCGACAGGGGTGGGCGGGACGTTACCGCCGGTATCCCCGCGATGGAAGGTGAACAAGCGTCACTTTCGGGATGAGCGCAACGGGCAGACGCAACAAGGGAGTTGATTTCCGAGACCCCACGACCGGCTTATGGGGGCCATCGGAAAAAGGATGGAGCCGATTCGCTTGTCGACCCGTCTATTCGGCGACGTCCTTACGACGACGCCGAAGTGACCGGACAACAGGTGCAGGTGTGACGGAGGTGCAGGACGATGGCGGGTTTCCGGAGTCTGGCAAGACAGGTCCGCGATCCACGGTGCGACCTGGCGCTGCGGCGTTACTCGCTGCGCAAGTGCCTTGAGCGGTTCGCCCCTTACGGGCACAGGGCGACCTGGGACCATTTGTGCTCGCGGGCGGGGTTCGATCCCGAGGACCGCTCACCGGACCCGGCGCGGCTCGTGGCCGCACTGGAGGAACTGGAGGAGGCGCGGGCGGTCTGGCTGGCCTACGAGACCGAGTTCGCCGAGCGGCGCAGGAAGGAGAAGCACGACGGGCTGCGCAGGCCGGGCAGCGTGGACGACTGGCACCGGATGACCTGGGGCGGTTTCGGCGTGGCGTGGTGCGACGATCCGGCGGTCCATCCCCGTGAACCGCTGGCCGAGGTGCTGCGCCGGCTGATCGCCGCCCTGGAGCGCGCGCCGGGCTCGGCCTGCCCGGTGTGCGACGGGGAGCGGCTCGTGTGGAGGTACGGCCTGGATCACGAGCCCTCGGCCGGTCCGGTCTGCACGGACTGCGGAATCCTGGTGCCGCGTCCTGTGCTCACGCCCGGGGCGCTGGCGGACTCCCGGCGGACGAGGATGCTGGTGTCGGCCTGACGAAGGGTGCCGGGGGGCGCCGGGGGTGCGCCGGGGATGCCGCACCCCCGCTGCCGGGCGACGGCCCGGGAGCGACGGGCACCATGGACACATGGTGCAGGTGTGTCTGAACGGTTCCCGGGGAGCCGCCGACGGGGCCGCGGTGCCGCTGTCGCCGGAGGCGATGGCCCGCTCCGCGGCCGAGGCCGTCGCGGCCGGGGCGACGGACGTCCACGTCCATCCCAAATCGCCTTGCGGGCACGACACGTTGTCGCCGCGCGTGCTGGCGCCGACGCTGCGGGCCGTGCGGGCGCGGGTGCCGGTGCCGGTCGGCGTGACGACCGGCGCGTGGGCCGAACCGGATCCGGCGGCGCGCGTACGGCGCATCCGGAGCTGGACCGTCCTGCCCGACCACGCCTCGGTCAACTGGCACGAACCGGGTGCCGAGGAGGTGGCCGCCGCGCTCGTCGAACGCGGGGTGGGCGTGGAGGCCGGCATCTGGTCCGGCACGGACGCAGCGGCGCGGTTCGCCGCCTCCCCGCTCGGACCGAGGGTGCTGCGGGTGCTGGCGGAGGTGACGAACACGGATCCGGCCACCGCCGAGGACACCGCGCGCGCCCTGCTGTCGCGGCTCGGCACGGCCCACGGCCGCCCGGTCCTGCTGCACGGCGAGGACGGCGGCGCCTGGCCGGTGCTGCGGCTCGCGGGGCGGCTGGGACTGGCGACCCGGATCGGCCTGGAGGACACCCTCGTGCTCCCGGACGGCCGGCCGGCCCGGTCCAACGCGCATCTGGTGGCGGCGGGGCTGGCGGAGTACGAGCGGTCCCGGCGCGCGGCGCGGACGAGCAGCGCGAGGAACCGGACGTGCGACGGCAGCAGCCGTTGACGGGCTCGCTCGGTCCCTTGCCCCGCCCGGACGGCCGGGGGCGACGGGACACACCCGGGGAACCGGGGAGAGCCTCCCCCGTCGGCGCCGCGCGTCACCGCCGAAGCGCCGGCCGGCCACGCCCGCCCGGACCCCGACGCCCTCGGCCTGCCCCAGGTGGGCCTGTCGGCCGTCCGCGGGGACCGGGGACACGCCGTGTCCGACGTGCCGGCGCAGCGCGACGGACGGGTGCGGTGGCCGGACGCGGCTGAACTGCCGGGCGGGGAGCCGCCGGCGCCCGGCTGTGGTGCGAGGGCGCGTACGGCATCGGACGGACGCCGGAGGCCGGGACGGGGCGCGGGACGGTCCGCGGGCGGGAGCCGCGCCCGCGCGAGGGCGTGGTGACCCGGCCGGCCGTCGAGCGGTACAGCGCGGTGACCGGGGAGCCGGGCCGTCGCCGAGGCGGTGCGTCCGGCGCACCTGACGCGCGGGGGTGGGACTGCCGCTTCCTCTGCGCCGCCACGAGCGCCCTCGGGCGGCGCACCTGACGCGCGGGGCGGGACGGAGTGGGGGTGAGGGGGCCGGGTGCGGCGGGCACCCGGTGCCGGCTCACGTTCCGCGGCGGCCGGCCGCGGCGTTCCTGCGGCGCGCCGCCCCGTTGCCCACCAGCAGCCGCGAGCCCGTCAGCCGTTCGCCGAAGACGTCGTCCGGGTTGGACAGGACGCAGGTGTCCAGGGAGAGGCAGCCGCAGCCGATGCAGTCGGTGAGGTGGTCGCGCAGGCGGTTGAGCTGGTTGATGCGCTCGTCCAGCTCGGCCCGCCATGCCTCGGAGAGGCGGGCCCAGTCCTCGCGTGTGGGGGTGCGTTCCTCCGGGAGTTCCGCGAGCGCCTCGCGGATCGTCGCCAGGGGGATGCCCACCCGCTGCGCGGCCCGGATGAAGGCGACCCGGCGCAGGGTGTCACGCGAGTACCGGCGCTGGTTACCCGCCGTGCGGCGGCTGCTGATCAGGCCCTTGGACTCGTAGAAGTGCAGGGCGGAGACGGCGGCGCCGCTGCGCGCGGCGACCTGACCGACCGTGAGTTCGTGGATCTTCTCCGGGATTTGGGGCACGCTTCGAACCCTACCGACACCCTCCGGCGGGCCGTCCGTTGACACGGGGTCCGCACCCGACCATGCTAAGCAGTTGCTTAGGCATGCTCAGGCATGCGACTCCGTCACGCGAGAGGCCGGGACATGGCAGAGCCGAGGATCTTCACGTCCGTCGACGACCTGAAGGCGGCGGTGGGCGAACAGCTGGGGTACACCGACTGGCTGGAGGTCGACCAGAAGCGGATCGACCTGTTCGCGGAGGCCACCGGGGACCACCAGTGGATCCACGTCGACCCGGAGAAGGCCGCCGCGGGACCGTTCGGGACCACCATCGCGCACGGCTATCTGACCCTGTCCCTGCTCCCCCTGTTCGGCCCGCAGCTCATCGCCGTCGAGGGCGTGAGCATGGGCGTCAACTACGGGACGAACAAGGTGCGCTTCCCGGCCCCCGTCCCGGTCGGCTCCCGGCTGCGCGCCACGGCGAGGGTCTCCGGCGTCGAGGAGGTGTCCGGCGGCGTCCAGCTGACCCTCGCGTTCACCGTGGAGCGCGAGGGCGGCGACAAGCCGGTGTGCGTGGCCGAGTCGGTGTCGCGCTACTACCTCTGAGCCGTCCGGCCCCGCGCGGCACGGGGCCGCTCCCCGGCCCCCACCATCCGCAGCACGAGGTCGGCGTAGAGCGCGCCGACCTCCTCGGGCGTCCAGGGACCGTCGACGCTGAACCAGCGGGCGACGTCGATGCAGAGCGAGAGCACGGCGAGGGTCGTACCCCGGACGTCGAGGACGTCGAACTCGCCGGAGCGGGCACCGTCCTCGATGATGCCGCGCACCTCGGCGTCGCACTGCCGGCGCAGCGCGACGATCTCCGCGCGGGCCTCGGGCCCGAGCGAGTCCAGCTCGTACTGCACGACCCGCGCGGTGGTGCGCCCGCCGGCGTGCCAGCGGACGAAGGAGCTCACGGCGTCGGCGAGCCGCTCGGTCGCGCCGCCCTCGCCGCGGGCCGCCGTGCGCAGGATCTCCAGCGCCTTCTCGTGGCCGATCCTGCTGATGCGGTGCAGCAGCTCTTCCTTGGTCTTGTAGTGGATGTACAGCGCGGCCGGGCTCATCCCCGCGCGGCCCGCGATGTCCCGGGTCGTCGTGGCGTGGTAGCCGCGCTCCGCGAACGCCTCCACGGCGGCGACCAGCAGTCGTCGGGCCGCGTCGGGCGTGACCTCACCCCACGGCTGCGCCTCGCCGCCGGCCGTCTCCTCCGCCGTACTCATTGCTCACCCCTCGTCGCTGGCAGGGACAACACCATACCGCTGAAGGTGAGCGGGCGCTTAGCCTGCCCGTCCGGCTCGGGACGGAACGGGCTCAGAGCTTCTCGAACGGGTCGTGTTCCGCGAGCAGCTTCTCCAGCCGCGCCTGGTCGACCCGGTGCACGATCCGCCCGGCCTCCTGCCGGTCCCGCACGACCTTGGCGAGCGTGAAGGCGGAGGTGACCAGGTAGAGGACGGCGATGCCGAGGAAGCCGCGCACCCAGGCGTCGGCGCGGAGGCTGAAGATGCCGACCGCGGTGGCGGCCAGGGCGACCGTGAAGGACGCGACGGCCTGTCCGTGGAAGGCGGCCGTGTTCTGCTGCTTGACCGGTGTGTCGTTCATGCCCCTCAGGGTCGGCGGACGCGGCCCTGAAGGGCATCCGCCGACGTACTCAGAGCGGTACTCAGCCGCGGGGGCGCGAGGGCGCTCAGAACGCCGGGACTCCGGTCAGCGCCCGCCCGATGACCAGCTTCTGGATCTGGCTGGTGCCCTCGTACAGGGTCATCACGCGAGCGTCGCGCAGCAGCTTGCCCGCCGGGTACTCGTCGATGTAGCCGTAACCGCCGAAGACCTGCAGGGCGTTGTTCGCGGCGCGCACGGCCGCCTCGGAGGCGAAGAGCTTGGCCTTGGAGGACTCGACGGCGAAGGGCAGGCCGCGGTCGACCAGGTCGGCGACCCGCCAGGTCAGCAGCCGGGCGGCGTCGACGTCCACGGCGATGTCGCTGATCAGCTCCTGGACGAGCTGGTGACGGGCGATGGGCTTCCCGAACTGCTCGCGCTCCCCCGCGTACCGCACGGCGGCGTCGAGCGCGGCCTGGGCTATGCCGACGCAGCCCGCCGCGACCGACATCCGGCCCTTGGCGAGGGCGGACATGGCGACGGAGAAGCCCTTGCCCTCCTCCCCCAGCAGCGCGGAGGCGGGCACCCGCACGTCCTGGAGGACCAGTTCGGCGGTGGCCTGGCCGCGCAGGCCGAGCTTGCCGTGGACGGGGCGGCGGGTCAGCCCCGGGGTGCCGGCCGGGACGAGGAAGGCGGAGACGCCCCGGTGGCCCGGCGCGTCGGTCGAGCGGGCGAAGAGCAGGACGACGTCGGCCCAGGTGCCGTTGGTGATGAACATCTTGGTGCCGTTGACGACGTAGTCGTCGCCGTCCCGGACCGCCCGGGTGACGAGGCTGCCCGCGTCCGACCCGGTGCCGGGCTCGGTCAGGCCGAAGCAGCCCACCAGCTCGCCGGAGGTCAGCCCCGGCAGCCAGCGCAGCTTCTGCTCCTCGCTCCCCCAGGCGGCGATCGTCTTGGCGACCAGCCCCAGCGAGACCGACACGATCCCGCGCACGGACGAGTCGCCCCGGCCGAGCTCCTCCGTCACCAGGCAGTACGCGAGGTGGTCACCGCCGGAGCCGCCGTACTCCTCGTCGATCGTGAGCCCGAGGAACCCGACCTCGCCCAGCTTCCCCACGATCGAGCGGTCGACCTCCTCGGCCCGGTCCCAGGCGGCGGCGTGGGGGGTGACCTCACGCTCCACGAAGTCCCGGGCGAGCTGCCGCACGGCGGTCTGTTCCTCGCTGAGCTCCAGGTTCACCGGCAACCACCCCACTTGAAAGCCGTACATTTAAATTAGCACTGCTAGTTTCCAGTAGCAGCCCTACTATGTGCGCCATGGCCCGACCGCGCAAGCCCCTCCTGAGCACCGACCGCATCGTCGAGACGGCCCGCGCGCTCGTGGACGCGGAGGGTCTGGCGGCCGTCTCCACGCGTCGGCTCGCCGCCGAGCTGGGGGTGAGCGGGCCCTCGCTCTACAACCACTTCCGCACCAAGGACGAGATCCTGGAGGCGGTCGCCGACTCGGTGAGCGCGCAGGTCGACCTGTCGATGTTCGAGGACGGCCGGGACTGGCGCACGGCACTGCACGACTGGGCCGTCTCCTACCGGGCGGCCCTGCGCGACCATCCGAACATCGTCCCGGTGCTGGCGCGCGGCCCCGGCCGCCGCCCGGCCGCGCTGCGGCTGGCCGACGCCGTCTACGGCGCGATGGTCGACGCGGGCTGGCCGCCGGCGCAGGCCACCTCCATCGGCGCGCTGATGCGGTACTTCATCATGGGCTCCGCGCTCGGCTCCTTCGCCGGGGGCTTCGTCGACGACGCGAGCGCCTACGACCCCGCCGACTACCCCCACCTCGGACAGGCCCACCTGCTCGCCGAGCAGCAGGAGAAGATCGACGAGCGGGCCTTCCAGACCGGTCTGACGGCGCTGCTGGACGGACTGGCGCGGCAGTACGAGCAGGTGCGGCAGACCGCCTAGGGTCTGTCGTCGGACTCCCGTCGTCCGCCCGGAGGGCGGGCCCCGCGGCGTCGGGTGCGTGCTCCCGGCGTGCCGGGCGCGGACCCTCGTACGGGATATGTAATCGGGTCTGCGCCCGGTGCGGCCGGAGTGCGTGCAGGGCGTCGCGGGGCAGGCGGGAGTCCGACGACAGGATCTAGCCACCCTTCGGCCGGTGCCGAAGGGTGGCCGTCCCATGCTGGAGGCATGACGACGAGGGATCCCCGGACCGCGGGCCTGGCGCGGCTCGCCGGGCTGCTGGCCGACGAGACCCGCGCCGCCTGTCTGCTGGCGCTGCTCGACGGCCGCGCGTGGACGGCGGGCGAACTGGCCCGGCACGCGGGCGTCGCCGCCTCCACACTGAGCGAGCACCTGGGCAGGCTCGTCGCGGGCGGACTGCTCGCCGAGGAGCGGCAGGGGCGGCACCGCTACGTACGGCTCGCCGACGCCCGCGCCGCCCAGCTCGTGGAGGACCTGGCCGCGCAGGTCGCGCCGGAGGCGGGGGGACGGCCGCGCGGCCTGCGGGAGGTGAGCGCGGGCTCGGCGGCGGCCCGCGGGCGCACCTGCTACGACCACCTGGCCGGCCGGCTGGGCGTCGCGGTCACCGACGGGCTGACGGCCCGCGGACTCCTGCGCCAGGACACGGGGTTCGCGCTCACCGACGCCGGTCTGGCCTGGTTCGCGGCGACCGGCATCGGCCTCGGCCGGCGTGGCCGCCGCCCGCTCGCCCGCGCCTGCCTCGACTGGACGGAGCGCCGCCCCCACCTCGCGGGGGCCGCGGGCGCGGCGCTGTGCCGGCACGCGCTGGACGCGGGATGGTGTGTGCGCATCGGGTCCGGGCGGGCGGTGAAGGTGACGGCGGCGGGCGAACGCGCGCTGGGCACCCTGCTGGGTGTCGAGGGCGCGGCGCTGCGGTGACCGCCCCCGGTGTCCGGGCCCGCCCGGCGCCCTCGGCGCCCCGTCCGGGATCCGCGAGCCGCGGCCCGGGCGGACCCCGGGCTCAGCCGGCCGTCCCGGCCGCCGCCGGATCGGCCGTGCGGCCGGGACGGC
>NZ_JBFATO010000022.1:39934-88594 GCF_040678355.1 Streptomyces sp. NPDC052701 | reverse complement strand
GCGCCGCCGCGGCGCGGCGGGGGGGCGGGCCCCGCCCGGCCCGGCGGAACGCGCCCGGCCCTCGCGGGACGCGGGCAGGCCGGCGCCCCGGCCGCCCGCAGGGGGCCGGGCCGGGTGCGCGGTGGGCGGGGGCTAGAAGACGACCAGGGCGCGTCCGCCCCTGCCCGCCAGCATGTTCTCGAAGGCGGCCGGGATGCCGTCCAGGGTGATGCGTTCGGTCACCAGGGCGCCCAGGTCGAGGCGGCCCGCGCGGACGTGCCCGGCCAGGACCGGCAGGTCCCGCGCGGGGTCGGCGTTGCCGTACACGCAGCCGGACAGGGTCCTGCCCCAGTGGAAGATCTCCAGCGCGTTGAAGGTGACCTGCTGGTCCTTGCCGCCGATGCCGACGACCGTCGTCCGGCCGCCGCGGCGGGTGGATTCCCAGGCGGCGCGGATGGTGGCCGCGCGGCCGACGCACTCGACGGCGACGTCGGCGCCCTCCTTGCCGGTCAGGGCCCGGATCTCGCGGGGGGTGGTGTCGGAGGCGACGAGGTAGTCGGTGGCTCCGGCGGCCCGGGCGAGTTCCTCCTTGCGGGGGGAGACGTCGACCGCGACGATCGTCGAGGCGCCCGCGATACGGGCCGCCTGGAGGGCGGCCAGGCCCACTCCCCCGACGCCGAACACCGCCACCCGCTCGCCGGGGCGGACCCGCGCGGCGTGGTGGACGGCGCCGTAGCCGGTCAGGACGGCGCAGCCCAGGAGGGCGGCGTCGGTGAGCGGGACGCCGTCGGGCAGGGGCAGGACGCAGGAGGCGGACACCACCGTCTCCTCGGCGAAGGCGGCGACGTTCAGGCCGGGGTGCAGGCCGGTGCCGTCGTCGGCGCGGCGGGCGTGGACGTCGGCGGCGCCGTCGAGGGCGTTGGCGCACAGCCAGACCTCGCCGCGCGCGCAGGCGGGGCAGCCGCCGCAGGACGGGGCCCAGTTGAGGACGACGCCGTCGCCGGGCGCGACGTGGGTGACGCCCTCCCCGACGGCGAGGACCGTCCCGGCGCCCTCGTGGCCGAGGACGGCGGGGACCGGCAGCCGCATGGTGCCGTCGGTCAGGGACAGGTCGGAGTGGCAGACCCCGGCGGCGGCGAGCCGGACGCGGACCCGGCCGGGTCCGGGGTCGGGCAGGTCGATGCCGGTGATCTCCAGCGGGGAGCCGACGGCGGGCAGGACGGCGGCGCGGACAGCCATGGCGGAGGAACTCCCCTTAGAACTGGAGGGACTTGGTCTGGAGGTACTCGGACAGGCCGTGCGCGCCGAGTTCCCGGCCGACGCCCGACTGCTTGTAGCCGCCGAACGGGGCGAGGGGGTTGAAGCGGCCGCCGTTGATGTCGACCTGGCCGGTCTCCATGCGGCGGGCGAAGGCCACCGCCTCGGCCTCGTCGCCGGCCCAGACGGCGCCGGCGAGCCCGTAGACCGTGCCGTTGGCGATGCGCAGGGCGTCCTCCTCGTCCTCGTACCGGATGACCGACAGGACCGGGCCGAAGATCTCCTCCTGGGCGATGGTCATCTCGGGCGTGACGTCGGCGAAGACGGTCGGACGGACGAAGTAGCCCTTCGGGCGCGGGGCCTCGGGGCCGCCGGCGACCAGGCGGGCGCCCTCGGCGACGCCCTGGCCGATGTAGCCCCGGACCCGTTCCCGCTGCCTGGCGCTGACCACCGGGCCGATGCGGTCGCCGTACTTGGCGGCGGCGGCCGCGGCCAGTTCGACGGCCTCGTCGTACTGCTCGCGGTGGACCAGCATGCGCGTCCAGGCGCTGCACGTCTGGCCGGAGTTGGACATCACGTTGGCGACGCCGACGTTGACCGCCCTGGCGAGGTCGGCGCTCGGCAGGATGACGTTGGCGGACTTGCCGCCGAGTTCGAGGGCGACCTTCTTGACGGCGCCCGCGGCGATCGCGCCGATGCGGCGGCCGACGGCGGTGGAGCCGGTGAAGGAGACCAGGTCCACGCCGGGGTGCTCGGCCAGGGCCTGGCCCGCCACCGGGCCGAGGCCGGTGACCAGGTTGAACACGCCGGCCGGGACGCCGGCCTCGTGCACCGCCTGGGCGAAGAGCCGGGCCACCAGCGGGGTGTCCTCGGCGGGCTTGAGGACGACGGTGCAGCCCGCGGCCAGGGCCGGGGCGGCCTTGGCGACGATCTGGTGCAGGGGGTAGTTCCAGGGCGTGATCGCGGCGACCACGCCGATCGGCTCGTGGTAGACGGCCGAATTGCCGACCTTCTCCTCGAAGGCGTACGTCGCGGCCAGCTCGGCGTACGAGCCCGCGACCGCGATCGGCACGCCCGCGTGGACGCTCTGCGAGAACTTCGGGGGCGAGCCCAGCTCGGCGGTCACGGTCCCGGCGATCTCGTCCGCGCGGGCCGCGAGCACGTCCCGCAGCGCGGCCAGCCGCGCGGCCCGCTCGGCGGGCGGGGTCGCGGCCCAGGCGGGCAGCGCGGCCCGGGCGGCCCGTACGGCGGCGTCGACGTCCTCGGCGGTGCCCGCGGGAACGGTGCCGATCACCTGCTCGTCGGCCGGGTTCACGACCTCGATCACGTCCTGGCCGGCGGCCGGGCGCCAGGCGCCGTCGATGTACATGCCGTCGTGTGCCTTCATCGCGTTCCTTCCGGGCGGGCCTCGTCGTCCGCCCCCCAAACTAGCGCTGTTAGTTTTCCGGCACCAGGGGCGGCCGCGCGGCACGCCCCGCCCGGTCCGGCGGGGCGCTCACTCCTCCAGGCCGGGCAGCCGGTCCGGGGCCGGGCAGACGCGGTCGCCGTGCTGGTCGAAGACGAAGAGGTGGGCGAGGTCGACCAGGAGCGGCACCTGCATGCCGTGCCTCAGGCGGATGTCGGGGGTCGTGCGGACGATGAGGTCGCCGGGCAGGCGGGGCTCGGCGGGCGCGGCCTCCCGGTCCGGGCCGGCCGGGTCGTCGAGGACCACGACGGGGCCCGCGCGCAGGGCCCCGGCCCGTTCCCGCAGGCGGCCGAGGGCCGTGCCCTCGCGGCGGCGCCGCCGCCCCGGACGGCCGGGGCGGGGACGCGGCGCCTCCAGCTCGGGCACGAGGGCGGGGCTGGAGCCGGTGTCGAAGTGGACCAGGATCTCGTGGCCCTGGAACTCCACGTGTTCCACCAGGCCCGTGATCGGCACCTCGCCGGGGCGCGCGGCGGCCGGCTTGGCGATCCGCACGGCCTCGGAGCGCAGCCCGACGATGACCTCGCGGCCCTGCTGGACCCGCAGCAACTGGTGGTCCGGGGACAGGGGTTCGGGCAGCCGCAGCTCCTGCTTGCCCAGGCCGACGGTCATCGCCCCGTCGAGCGGCGCGCGGACCACGCCCCGCAGCAGGTTGATGCGCGGGGTGCCGACGAAGGCGGCGACGAACACGTTGCGGGGCAGGGCGTAGACCGAACGCGGGGTGCCGACCTGCTGGAGGACGCCGCCGCGCAGCACGGCGACCCGGTCGCCGAGCGACATGGCCTCGGACTGGTCGTGGGTGACGTAGACGGTGGTGACGCCCAGTTCCCGGGTGAGGTGGGTGATCTCGGCCCGCAGGCGGTTGCGGAGCTTGGCGTCGAGGTTGGACAGCGGCTCGTCCATCAGGAAGGCGGAGGGGTGGCGGGCGATGGCGCGGCCCATGGCGACGCGCTGGCGTTCGCCGCCGGAGAGCTGGGCGGGGTAGCGGTCCAGGAGGTCCTCGATGCCGAGCATGCGGGCGGTGGCGTCCACCCGCGGGCGCGGGTCGGCGCCCGGGGTCTCGATGCGCAGCGGGAAGCCGATGTTGTCGCGGCCGGTCATGCTCGGGTAGAGGGCGAAGTTCTGGAAGACCATCGCCATGTCCCGGCCGGAGGGCGGCAGGTCGTTGGCGTACTCGCCGTCGAGCAGCAGCTCGCCCTCGTCGATCTCCTCCAGTCCGGCGATCATCCTGAGCACGGTGGACTTGCCGCAGCCGGAGGGCCCGAGCAGGACGAGGAACTCACCGGGCGCGATGTCCAGCGACAGCCGGTCCACCACGCGGGCGCCCCGCGTGTAGGCCTTGCTCACGTCGTGCAGGGAGATGGCGCGTGTCATGAGGTGCCCCCGTGGGCTCACTTGGGCGCTGGTGCTCCGCGGTCTGCTGTCCCGGGCGGGTCGTACGAGGCTGTGCGTCACGGAAGTTAACGGATCGTGCGCGGCCGGGGAAGACGTGGGGCCGGATCGGGCGGTCCGGTCCGGCCGGCGGGAGACCGGACCGCCCGGTTCAGTTCGCGGCGCGCCCGCGCGGGCGCGCCGCGTCACCCGGAGCCCGCCGGTCCTGCCCTGCCGGCTTCGCCGGGGACCGCAGGGCGGCCCCCGAGGACAGCAGCAGCAGGACGCCCAGCATCACGAACGGCGCCGCCGCACCCGCGGCTCCGGCGACCAGCCCGGCCGCGGCCGGGGCGGCGACCTGGCCGAGGCGGTTGCCGGTCAGGCGCAGGGCGAGGGCCGTGGAGCGGGCGCCGTCGGGGGCGGCCTGGACGACCGTCGTCATGGACAGCGGCTGGCCGACGCCGAGGCAGAAGCCGAGGGCGGCGAGGAGGAGGGCCAGCGCCCACACCGGCATCGGCAGGGCGACGCCCGCGCAGAGCAGCCCGGCCAGCAGGCAGGTCGCGGTGAGCAGCGGGGTCCGGCCGAGCAGCCGCAGCAGGGGCGTGAGGACCAGGCGGCAGGCGATGGTGGCCGCCGCGCGCAGGCTGAGCAGGACGCCGACGACGGACGGCGCGATGCCCCGCTGCTCGCCGACCACCGGCAGGTAGGCGGTGAGGACGTCCGTCGCGGACAGCACGCAGAGGCTGACGAGGATGCCCGCGGGCACGCCCCGGGCGCGCAGGATGCGGTGCACGGGGACCCGGTCGTCCGGCGCCGTGCGGGCCGCGGGTGCCGTGCGGCGGTGCTCCGTGCGCCACAGCGAGGTGAGCGCCACCGCTGCGCCCGCGCCGGCGGCGAACAGGGCGAGCGCGCTGGTGCCCGCCCGGTCGGGGCCGCCGATCACCGCGCCCGCCGCGACGGGGCCGGCCAGCTGGCCGAGCGAGGCGCCGATGGTGAAGTGGCCGAAGTTGCGGTCCTGCTCGTGCGGCGCGGACTGGCGGGCGACCAGCGTCTGGGCGCCGATGACGAAGCAGAGGTGGCCGAGGCCCATCACGCCGCTCCACAGCGCCATCGCCGCCAGGGAGTCCGCGACGCCGCTCAGGGCGCAGCCGCCGGATATCAGCACGACGCCGGCGGGCAGCAGGGGGGCGCAGCGGCCGTGGTCGGTGCGGCGGCCGAGCGGTACGGCGGCGAACAGCGGCAGCAGCGCGTAGGCGCCCGCGATGACGCCGACCGCCCGCTCGTCCGCGCCCAGCGCGAGGGCCCGGTAGGAGACGGCGGGCCGGGCCATCGACACCGCCCCCTGTGCGAAGCCGAAGGCGATGACGAGGCGGAGCAGCCAGCCGCGGTTCGCACCGGGCCCCATGACGACGACCTCCGTCGGGTGATCGGGAGAGGGATCAGACGATGCCGAACAGGATGCCCGCGCCGAGTACCACGAGCGAGGTCAGCGCGGCCCACTTCACCACGAACCTGGTGTGGTCGCCGAACTCGACCTTGGCCATGCCGACCAGGACGTACACGGCCGGGACGAGCGGGCTCGACATGTGCAGCGGCTGGCCGACCAGCGAGGCGCGGGCGATCTCCAGGGACGAGACGCCGTGCGCCTGGCCCGCCTCGGCGAGGACCGGCAGGATGCCGAAGTAGAAGCCGTCGTTGGACATGAAGTACGTGAACGGGATGCTCAGCAGGCCGGTCACGAGCGCCATGTGCGGACCCAAGCCGTCGGGGATGCTGCCGACGACCCACTCGGCCATGTGGTCGACCATGCCGGTGCCCTGGAGCACTCCGGTGAAGACGGCGGCGGCGAAGACCATGCCGGAGACGTTGAGGACGTTCTCGGCGTGTGCGCCCAGGCGGGCCCTCTGGTCGGGCATGTGCGGGAAGTTCACGGTGAGCGCGAGCGCGGCGCCGAGCAGGAACAGCACCGGGATCGGCAGCCACTCCATGATCATGGCGGTGAGCAGGGCCACCGTGAGCAGCGCGTTGAACCAGTACAGCCGGGGACGCAGGGTCGGCCGGTCCGGGTCCAGGACCTGCATGCCCTCCTCGGGCCCGTCGTCCGCCTTCTCGGCGTCGGTGCCGGAACCCGCGCCGCCCGTCGCGTCCTTGCGCGGGAGGACGTCGCCGTCGCCGGAGCCGCCGGCGCCCACCAGGACCGTTTCGGTCTCCGTCTCCCGGGCCCGCTCCTCGACCAGCGCCTCGTCCAGCGTCAGCACGCCCAGCCGCCGGCGCTCGCGCAGGCCGAGCACGTAGGCGAGGCCGAGGACGAAGAGCAGGCCGACGCCGAGGGCCGGGATCATCGGGACGAAGATGTCGCCGGCGTCCAGCTTCAGCGCGGTCGCGGCGCGGGCGGTCGGGCCGCCCCAGGGCAGGGTGTTCATCACGCCGTTGGCCATGGCGGCGACGCCGGTCATCACCACCAGGCTCATCTTCAGGCGCTTGTACAGCGGGTACATGGCCGAGACGGTGATCATGAAGGTGGTCGAGCCGTCGCCGTCCAGCGACACGATCGCCGCGAGCACGGCGGTGCCGACGACGATCCGCATCGGGTCGGCCCTGCAGAACTTGAGGATCCCGCGCACGACCGGGTCGAAGAGACCGACGTCGATCATCACGCCGAAGTAGACGATCGCGAACATGAGCATCGCCGCGGTGGGGGCGAGTGCGGTCACGCCGTCGAGGACGTAGTCGCCGAGCCGGGCGCCCTTGCCGACGAACACGCAGAACAGCGCGGGGATCAGCACGAGCGCCGCGATCGGCGACATCTTCTTCGTCATGATCAGGGCCAGGAAGACCGCGATCATGGCGAAGCCGAGGAGGGTCAGCATGAGTGGATACCTAACGTTCGCCCTTGAACATCCCACCAGGGCCGGCGGTGTCCGAGACGTTAGGTCCCGTCGGACGGCGTCAACAAGACGTCGACGTGCGAGCAATAAGCGCAAAACCGCTGGTCACAGCTTTGCTCAGGTCAGCGCGGTGAGGTTTTCGGTCAGTGCGGCGTCCGCGGGGGCGACCTCGACGGGCACTCCGTTGAGGACCGCGTTGCCCGACAGGGGGTCGAGCAGGCTGCCGTCGAGGAGCTGGTTGACGTTGACGCCGGGGTCGGTGGCGGCATGGGTCAGACGGGTGCCGGGCCGGTCGTGGCCCCAGCCGTGCGGCAGGCTCACCACGCCCGGCCGCACCGTGTCGGTGACCTCGGCGGGGGCGGTCACCTCTCCCCCGGCGCCCTTCACGCGTACGGCCTGCCCGTCCCGCACGCCCAGCCGTTCGGCGTCCTGCGGGTGGAGGTGCAGGGTGCAGCGGTTGGAGCCGCCGGTGAGGGCGGGCACGTTGTGCATCCAGCTGTTGTTGGAGCGCAGGTGGCGGCGTCCGACGAGGACGAGCCCGGCCGGGCGCTCGGCCAGGGCCTGCCTGAGCCGGGGCAGGTCGTCGGCGATCGGCCGCGGCAGCAGCTCCACCTTGCCGCTCCTGGTCCTCAGCGGCTGGGGCAGGCGGGAGCGCAGCGGTCCGAGGTCGATGCCGTGCGGGTGGTCGAGCAGCTTGCCCAGGCTCAGCCCGTCCGGCCGTGCGCCGAAGCCGTCGCCGTAGGGGCCGAGGCGCAGCATCATGTCCAGCCGGCGCTCGGGGCCGTTCTCGCCGGTGAGTCGTGCGGCGAGGTCGCGGGGGTCGCGGCCGTGCACCGGGGAGTGCGGCTCGCGGACCGCCTTGCCGAGGGTCTGCTCGATCACCAGCGCGTCCACGGCCGAGGGGTCCGCGCCGTGCATGCCCGTGGCGGCGAGGACCAGCCGGGCCAGGATCTCGGTCTCGGCCATGCGGCCGGGCTCCAGCGGGACGGCCGGGCGGGTGTAGCGGACCTGGTTGCGTACGGCGAGGGTGTTGAAGGCGAAGTCGTGGTGCGGGCTCTGCGCGGGCGGGGGCGGCGGCAGGACGACGTGGGCGTGGCGTGAGGTCTCGTTGAGGTACGGGTCCACGCTGACCATGAAGTCGAGGGAGCCGAGCGCCTTGTCGAGGCGGTCGCCGTCGGGTGCGGACAGCACGGGGTTGGCGGCGATCGCGACGAGGGCGCGGACCGGCTCGCCCTCGCCGGTGGCGGTGTCGATCTCCTCGGCGAGCGCGGACAGCGGCAACTCCCCCTTGGCCTCGGGGTGTCCGCTCACCCGGGAGCGCCAGCGGCCGAGGGCGAAGCCGCGGCCGGGCCCGGCGGGGCGCGGCGTCCTGTCGGTGGCGGCCTGCGGGAAGAGGGCGCCGCCGGGGCGGTCGAGGTTGCCGGTGAGGACGGCGAGGACGTCGACGAGCCAGCTGGCGAGCGTGCCGTGCGGGACGGTGCAGCTGCCGATGCGGCCGTAGACGGCGGCGGTGGGCGCGGCGGCGAGGTCGCGGGCGAGGCCGCGGATCGTCCCCGCGTCGACCTCGCAGGCCCCGGCGGCGGCCTCGGGCGTGAAGTCCCTCACGCCCGCGCGCAGTTCGCCGACGCCCTGGACGTGGGGGGCGAGGTCGCCCAGGTCGACGAGGTCCTCGTCGAACAGGACGTGCGCCATCGCCGCCAGCAGCAGCGCGTCCGTGCCGGGCCGGATCGCGATGTGCCGGTCGGCGAGCTTCGCGGTGCGGGTGCGGCGCGGGTCGACGACGACGAGGGTGCCGCCGCGGGCCCTGAGCGCCTTGAGGCGGCCGGGGAAGTCGGGGGCGGTGCACAGGCTGCCGTTGGACTCCAGGGGGTTGGCGCCGATGAGCAGCAGGTGGTCGGTGCGGTCGAGGTCGGGCACGGGGATCGCGTTGGCGTCCCCGTAGAGCAGTCCGCTGGAGACGTGCTTGGGCATCTGGTCGACCGTGGAGGCGGTGAACAGGCTGCGCGTGCCGAGTCCGGCGATCAGGAGCGGCGGGTAGAGGGCGCCGGCCATGGTGTGCACGTTGGGGTTGCCGAGGACGACGCCGACGGAGTGCGGGCCGTACCGCTCGACGACGGGCCGGATGCCCGCGGCGACCGCGTCGAAGGCCTCCTCCCAGGTGGCCTCGCGCAGCGTGCCGCCGTCCCGTACGAGCGGGACGCGCAGCCGGTCGGGATCGGAGTCCACGGCGCCGAAGGAGGCGCCCTTGGGGCAGACGAACCCGCGGCTGAACACGTCGTCGCGGTCCCCGCGGGCGGCGGTGACCCGGGTTCCCTCGATCGTGAGCGTCAGGCCGCAGGTGGCCTCGCACAACGGGCAGATACGCAGGGCGGTGCGGGACACGGGACCTCCCGGACGGTGGCGGCGACGGCGACGCGCGTACGGACTGAGCATACCGACCGGTATGCATGCTGGGGAGGGGCGGGCGGGGACGGGCCGGACGGCCGCGCGCCCGGCCGGGGACGGGCGACGGGAACGGCCGGCGCCCGAGCCGCCGGCCCTCCGTGTCAGTCCAGCACCCGCGCCAGATAGGCCCGCAACAGCTCCCGCGTCTCCGCGATGACCTTCTCGTCACCCTCCGGGGCCACCCGGAAGGCGAGGTGGACCAGGGTGTCGGCGGTCTCGACGGCGACGAGGACGGCGCGGTGCAGTCCCTCGTCGGGCTCGCGGCCGAGGTAGCCGGCGAGCAGACCGGTGAGGTGGTCGGCGACCCGGTGGTTGGGTTCGGCGCGGCGGGCGCCGACCGGGATCTGGTTGCCGAAGTCGACGAGGCAGAAGCCGGGCGCGGTGCGCTTCATGTCCAGGTACTCGTCGAGGACGGCGTCCAGGGCCGCGCGCCAGCCCGCGTCGCCGACCGCGTGCAGACGCCCGGCGACCCGCTCGGAGTAGCGCTCCAGGTTGCGCTGGGCCAGCGCGTCGGCCATCTGCCGCTTGTTGCCGAAGAAGCGGTAGACGGAGCCGATGGGCACGTCGGCGCGCTGGGCGACGGCTCGGGTGCTCAGGGCGTCGTAGCCGACCTCGTCGAGCAGGTCGGCACAGGCGTCGAGGATCCTGGTCAGCCGTTCGGCGCTGCGCCGCTGCACGGGCGCGCGGCGGAGCGATGTCGCGTGGGGCACGGGCTTCATGATGCCTTTCCGGCGCGGTGCGGTGAACCTCGCCTCCTGATACGGGACCGGGCGTCGTTGCACTCATCCGTGCACGCTCACCGCTCACCGCACCGGCTCCGGCGCCGGGCCCGCCTCCCGCTCCGGCGTCGGCTCCGCCCGCGACACCGGCTCCGTCCCCCGCTCCGACACCGTGATGTCGGCCGTGCTCTGCACCGGCTCCCCGTCCACGGCCCACACCGTGCCGTCGTCGGCGTACAGCCGCGCGGTGACGTGGTGGGTGCCGCGCGGGACGAGGCGGGCGGGCAGGCGGTGCTCCGGGGTGCGGAGTTCGGCGACGGGACGGCCGTCCAGGTAGAGGCGTGCGAAACCGCGCCCGGCCACCGCCTCGCGGGCCGCGCCGACCGGTGAGAGGCGGAAGTTGCGCAGGGTCAGGCGTACCTCCCAGGCGCCGCCGGTGCCGGGCTGCACCTCGACGCCGACGCCGGGGGCGCTCTCCTCGTCCGCCTCGCGGTAGGGCCGCCCCTTGCCGTCGCCGTCCCCCAGGAGCTCGCCCGCCGGCGAGGACGACACCCCGCCGCCCGGTTCCCGCGCCTCACCGAGGCCGCAGCCCGCGGATCCGCCCAGCACCAGGGCACCGGCCGCGAGCGCGGCGGGAAGGTTCCGCGTCCACGTCATGCCCGGGAGCGTAGAACAGCGGTCCGGCGCCCCGGATCCCCCTTGGGTCTGGTTCCCCTCCTCCGCGCAGAGGACTCCGCGAGGAGGACGGCGGCGCGCGGGACCACACCGTCCGGCGTACGGGACCACACCGTCCGGCGTACGGGACCGCCCCACCCCTTGCGCCACGGCAACCGCAATCCTACGGTGACGCATAGGAATCGGATCCGTGAGGGAGCAGCGAGCATGGGCGCGGACGCGCGGAAGACCGCCGAAGGGCTGACCTACCTGTCCGGCTTCGGCAACGAGCACAGCTCCGAGGCCGTCCCGGGCGCACTGCCCGAGGGCCGCAACTCGCCGCAGCGCGCTCCGCTCGGCCTGTACGCCGAGCAGCTGAGCGGTACGGCGTTCACCGAGCCGCGGGCGCACAACCGCCGCTCGTGGCTGTACCGGATCCGCCCGTCGGCCGCGCACCCGCCGTTCACCCGCACCGGCAACGGCGCGATCCGCACGGCGCCCTTCACCGAGGCGGTCCCCGACCCCAACCGCCTGCGCTGGGACCCGCTGCCGCGGCCCCCGGCCGGCACGGACTTCCTCCAGGGCCTGTGGACCCTCGGCGGCAACGGCGACGCCACCCAGCGCACGGGCATGGCCGTGCACCTGTACCACGCCACCGCGTCCATGGAGCGCGTCTTCAGCGACGCCGACGGCGAGCTGCTGATCGTCCCGGAGCGCGGCGGCCTCCTGCTGCACACCGAGTTCGGCCGGCTCCACGTGGAGCCGGGCCACGTCGCGCTCGTCCCGCGCGGGGTCCGCTTCCGCGTGGAACTGCTGGACACGGCGCCCGAGGGCGGGCAGGCGCCGGCCGCCCGCGGTTACGTGTGCGAGAACTACGGCGCCCCCTTCCGCCTCCCCGACCTCGGCCCGATCGGCGCCAACGGCCTCGCCAACGCCCGGGACTTCCGGGCGCCGGTCGCCGCGTACGAGGACGTGGAGGGCCCGGTGGAGGTGGTCAACAAGTTCTGCGGCAACCTCTGGACGGCCACGTACGACCACTCCCCGCTCGACGTCGTCGCCTGGCACGGCAACTACGTGCCGTACGTCTACGACCTGCGCCGTTTCAATGTGCTCGGGACCATCTCGTACGACCATCCCGACCCGTCGATCTTCACGGTGCTGACGTCGCCGAGCGACACCCCCGGCCTCGCGGGCGTCGACTTCGTCGTCTTCGCGCCGCGCTGGCTGGTGGGCGAGGACACCTTCCGGCCGCCGTACTTCCACCGGAACGTGATGAGCGAGTACATGGGCCTGATCGAGGGCGCCTACGACGCGAAGACGGCCGGGGAGGGCGGTTTCGTGCCGGGCGGCGGCTCGCTGCACAACATGATGTCGGCGCACGGGCCGGACCGGGAGACCTTCGACCGGGCCAGCGCCGTCGAGCTGAAGCCGCAGAAGATCGACGACGGGCTGGCGTTCATGTTCGAGACCCGCTGGCCCATCACCCTCACGCCGCAGGCGGAGCGGGCGGAGCACCTCCAGCAGCGGTACGACGACGTGTGGCGGGGCCTGGAGCGCCACTTCGGCCCCGCGCGCTGACCGCTCCCGTCGGCCCCCGCCCGACCGCTCCCCGTCGGTCCCTTGCACTGATCGTTCGCTACCGGTACGGATGGCAGCCGTGACCTCCTTCGCCCCGGACTCGATCGTCCTGAACCGCAAACTGCCGCTCTGGTACCAGGTGTCGCAGTCGCTGCGCGCCTCGATCCTCGGCCGCTCGCCCCGGGACCCGCTGCGCCTGCCCACCGAGGAGCAGCTGGCCGGGCACTACGGCGTGAGCGTGCTGACCATGCGGCAGGCGCTGAAGGAGCTGGAGGACGAGGGACTGATCTCCCGGCACCGGCGGCGCGGCACGTTCATCGAGCCCGGCGCGCACCGGGGCGCCCCGGTGCGCCTGCTGGGCTCGGTGGACGCCATCGTGGCCCAGCAGTCCGGCATGACGACCGAGCTGCTGGACCACGGACCGGCGCCCGTGCCCGCCGAACTCGCCGAGCACTTCCCGGACCTGGGCGAGGTGGCGACGTACCACCGGCTGCGCAGCGACGAGAAGACGGGCGAGCCGACCAACCACGCCCGCAACTACGTCCGTCCCGAACTGGCCGCCCGCATCGACCTGGACGACCTGGTGCGCTGGCCGATGACCAAGGTGCTGCGGGACGTCGTGGGGGCGGACATCAGCCGCATCACGGACACCGTCCAGGCGCGGCTGGCGGACCCGGAGACGGCGCGGCTGCTGGACGTCCCGCTGCTCAGCCCGATCCTGCACTACACGGGCGTCACCTACGACACCGGCGGGCGCCCCCTGGACGTGGCCGTCATCCACTACCGGGGCGACCGGTTCTCCTTCACGGTGACCCTGGACGCCACCTGACCCGACGGGCCCCCGCCGCCGGCCGGCGCAAGGCCGTACGATGCCCAGCGTGACGCACGACGACGCTCCGCCGCTGGCGGACCTCATGCCGTGGTCCGTCGCACCGCCGCGGCTCGGCCGGGGCTGGCCGGCGGCCCCCGACGCGGCGTCCTTGAAGGCCCGTTGGGACGCCCTGATGAAGGCCGGGGGCCCCGACCGGGAAGCGCTGTTCCAGCCGACGCGCTCCCGGACGCTGCGCACGGCGGTCGGCCGGCTGCCGGGCCGCAGCGGCGGCACCGAGAGGCTGCTGCGCGCCTCGGGCCCCTGCCCGGAGCCGGTGCGCGTGCTGCGCGCCCCCTTCGACGAGCAGTGGCTCATCCCCGACCACCGCCTCATCGACGCGGCCCGCCCGGAGCTGTGGCGGGTGGCGGACGCGCACCAGGTCTTCGCCGTGGAGGCCGAGGCCCCCGGTCCGCTCCTGCTGGCGACCTCCCTGCTGCCGGTGCCACGTTCCGGCCGGGTCCGCCCCCTGTACCGCCGCCCCGGCGGCGCGGAACCCAACCTGGCGCCCGGCCTGGCGGAGCACCTGGGCGCGCGGCTCGGCGGCGGCTCCCCCGCCCCGCTGGACGTGCTGGCCTGGATTGTGGCCGCGGTACGCCCGGGCCCGGCCGTCCCGCTCACCGGGGACGCCGGCGCCTGGGCACGGGGCGTGGAGCTGGGCCGCCGCATGCTGTGGCTGATGCGCCGCGACGGCGAGCGCCCCAGACTTCCCGGCGGCCGCCGCCCGTACGTGCGCGCGCCGCTGCCCGCCCGGCCGTCGGTGCTGCGCTACGACCGTGACGAGGAGGCCCTGTTCCTGGACGAGGGCCGGATCTCCCCGGTGCCGCCGCAGGCCTGGGACTTCGAGGTGGCCGGGGGCCGTGTGCTGGAGCGGTGGTTCGCGGCCCGCACCGCCGGGGCCGAGCCGGGCACGCTGGCCGCGATCGGCCCGGCCACCTGGCCGCAGGCGTGGACGTCGGAGCTGCTGGAGCTGATCACGGTCCTGGCCCTGCTCGCGGAAGTGCGCCCGTTGCAGGAGGAGTTGGCGGTGCCGGACCCGGTCACGACGGCCGAGCTGCGCGCGGCGGGCGTGCTTCCGGTCCCGGACGCGGCCCGTCGGCCCGCCTCGGTGCTGGACGGGCAGGAGGAGGGACCGGAGGGGCAGCTCACGCTGCTCTAGCCGCCGCCCCGGTCACCGGGCTCGAAGGCGTCCGGCACACGCCCGGGCGCCCTGTCCGGCACCCTCTCCGGATCGTCGCCGTACGTCGGTACGCGCACGGCAGGCGGTGGTCGCCGGACACACGTCGGACGCATGTCCCGGGTGCCGGAGTTGGTGGACGGGGAGCCTCCGGTCACGGCCGGGCGGGAAGGGGGCACCGACGGGGACGTGCCCGCGCCCCGGGGGGACACCGGGGCGGCGCTGCGTGCCGCGGGGATGACGGACGGCGAGTGCGCAGCGCTGCGCCGGGACGGTGTGGCCGCCTGAGCGGTGGGTCCTAGCGGCCGCCGAACAGCGAACGGCGCAGCCTGCGCAGCGGCGCGAAGAGCGAGACGTGGCGCATGCGCGCACCCCCGCCGCCGCGGTGGTGCCCGGGCTCACGCGCCGTCAGCTCCAGCATCAGTGACGTCGCCTCGGCGGTCTCCCGCTGCGGGACCGCGGGTCCCGCCAGTATCGAGAGATGACGGTCGAGACGCGAACTGCTCGCACTGCTCCCGTAGGTGATCGCAGGGACCCTCGCCCTGCTGCGCACTGTTATCTGCTCCATGTCACTCCCCACCCGTACGAGTCCA
Organism: Streptomyces sp. NPDC052701; assembly: GCF_040678355.1. Lineage (NCBI taxonomy): Bacteria > Bacillati > Actinomycetota > Actinomycetes > Kitasatosporales > Streptomycetaceae > Streptomyces > Streptomyces sp. NPDC052701. The sequence goes on along the minus strand of NZ_JBFATO010000022.1, from coordinate 73,603 downwards.
CCCGGCCCGGGCAGGGTAACCCTATCGCCCCGTCGGGGCACGCGTGTATCACGGTCACAGGATTCACCTTCCCCGCAAGGCGGTTGACGATTACTCTCCGAATCCGAGCGATTTCAGGGCGAGTTGGACAATCGGTTGACCGGTCGGCCGGGGTGAACCGCCGTCGGGCTCGACGGTTACGGCGAGTGACGCCGAGGAGGGGCCGAGGCCGGAAGCCACCAAGGGCGTGTCGCCGTCGAAGAGCCCGAGGGAGCGCGGCGGTGCGCCCGGGCGCATGACCCACAGCTGGTGCACACGCCCGCCGGAGGGCTCGCCGTACCCGCCGAGGGTGACGACGGCACGCCCCGCCGATGCGGAAACGATTACTCCGATCGTTCGGCCCCGGGCGTCCCGCCCGTTGCCCGCGCGCGCGTCCGGAGCGGCGAGAACGTGGGCGATCTCACGCGTCTGGGCGCGTTCCGCCGCCAGGCGGTCCTGCGTCCGGCCGGCCTGCACGGCGAACAGCGAGGCGACCACGAGGGCCGCGGCGGCCGTCGCCGTGGCGAACGGCACGAACAGGGGGCGCGGCCAGGGAGCGCGGGGGCGCGCCGGCGGCGGCCGGGTGCCCCACACGTGCGGCGGCAGCGTGGGCCTGTGCTCGCGCGCCGGCGCCGGTTCCTGCGGAGTCGTCCGTACGGCGGCGAGGACCCGTTCGCGCAGGGCGGCCGGAGCGGGGGCGGCCGTCGACCAGGCGAGCCGGACGGCGTCCTCGGACAGCACGCGCACCTCGGCGGCGCAGCGCTCGCAGCCGCTCAGGTGCTTCTCGAAGCGGACGCGTTCGGCGGGCTCCAGCGCGTCGAGCGCGTAAGGGGCGGCCAGCGAGTGCGGGTCCTCGCGGCGCAGCAGCCGGTCCAGCAGGCTCATGCCGCACCTCCCAGGCAGTCGCGCAGCCGGGTCAGTCCGTCGCGCATGCGGGTCTTCACCGTGCCCAGCGGCAGGGACAGCCGCTCGGCCACCTCACGATAGGTGTAGCCCTCGTAGTAGGCGAGGGTGACGGACTGGCGCTGCAGGGCGGTGAGCCGGTCCAGGCAGCGGCGCACCCACTCGCGTTCGAGACCGGCCTCGACCTCCTCGGTCACCTGGTCGAAGGCGGGATGGTGGGCCCGCCGCGCCTCGCGCCGCTCGCGCTCCCCGGCCGCGCGGACGCTGCGCACCCGGTCGACGGCGCGGCGGTGGGCGAGGGTGAGGATCCAGGACAGCGCGCTGCCCCGGCCGGGGTCGAACCGCGCGGCCGACCGCCACAGTTCGAGCAGCGCCTCCTGGGTCACCTCCTCGGCCTGGGCGGGGTCGCGCACCACCCGCCGCACCAGTCCGTACACGGGCCCGGACACCAGCCCGTACAACTGCTCGAAGGCGTTCTGGTCACCGCCTCCCACCAGCAGCAGGAGTTCGTCCGCCTCCACTCGGTCCCCCTCTCCCGGCCGGCACGCGGCCCGTCCCACCACTCGAGGCATTCCCACCGTCCCGTCGCACACGAGGCGTGCGCGGCACGCGCGCCTCCGCAGAGGAGGTACGGATCACGGGGCCGAAAACGCGGGTGCGGCAGCGGAAAAGCGGCGCCGGAAGAAGTTCCCGCCTCCGACCAATCCGCCTCCGGCCCCACTCCGAATCCCCGGGCGTCAGGCAAGTTGGCACTGAGGACGGACGGCATGACACCTTTCTCCAGGACCGGTGCGGGACGCGGGAGCCTCGCGACCCTGATCTGCGGGGCGCTGGCCGCCGGCGGGCTCGCGGCCGCCGGCGTGACCGCGCTGGAACCTGAGGCGGCCTCCGCCTCCAGCCACCGCGAGGCCCCGCTGATCTCGGGGACCCCGCAGTACGACAACACGGACGTGTACGCCTTCGTCAGCCCGGACAAGCCGGACACGACGACGATCATCGCGAACTGGATCCCCTTCGAGGAACCGGCCGGCGGCCCGAACTTCTTCACGTTCGCCGAGGACGCCCAGTACGACCTCCACATCGACAACGACGGCGACGCGCAGGACGACCTGCTGTTCCGCTACACGTTCGCCACGCACGTCAGGAACGACAAGACGTTCCTCTACAACACCGGCCCGGTCACCAGCCTGGACGACCCCGACCTCAACGTGACGCAGACGTACGACGTCGAACTGCTGAGGCTGGAGGGCCGGCACCCGGTGTCCCGGACGAAGATCGCCGACGACGTGCCGGTGGCGCCGTCGAACGTGGGCAAGGCGTCCATGCCGGACTACGGCACGCTGCGCAAGCAGGCGATCCACCGGCTGGCGGGGGGCGCGACGACGTTCGCAGGGCAGGCCGACGACCCGTTCTTCCTGGACCTGCGGGTCTTCGACCTGCTCTACGGCGGGAACCTCTCCGAGGTCGGCAACGACACCCTCAAGGGCTACAACGTCAACTCGATCGCCCTGCAGGTCCCCCACCACCTGCTCACCGAGTCGGCGGACCAGCCGGTGGTCGGTATCTGGTCCACCACGCGGCGCAAGAACGCGCGGGGCCACTTCACCCAGGTCTCCCGGCTGGGCAACCCCCTCGTGAACGAGGTCGTCAACCCGCAGAGGGACAAGGACAGGTTCAACGCGTCCGCGCCGCGGGACGACGCCCGGTTCCTGGAGAACGTCACCCACCCCGAGCTGCCGAAGCTGATCGAGGCGATCTACAGGATCGAGGCGCCCGCCGAGCCGCGCGACGACCTGGTCGACGTGTTCCTCAAGGGCGTCGAGGGCCTCAACCGGCCGCCCGGTGTGACCCCGTCGGAGCAGCTGCGTCTCAACACCTCCGTCAAGCCGGCCGCCGAACCCAAGCGCCTCGGTGTCCTGGACGGCGACAACGCGGGCTTCCCCAACGGCCGTCGCCTCACCGACGACGTCATCGACGCCTCGCTCCAGGTCGTCGAGGGCGAACTGCTCGGCGCCAAGAACGACCTGGGCGACGCGGTCGACGCCAACGACAAGGAGTTCGGCCGCTCCTTCCCGTACCTGGCCGACCCGACGGAGGGCTCGCGCGGCCCGCTCGCCGGGGGCGTCGACGGCGGCGACGACGTCCGCAACCAGCTGGGCGACGCCCTGCGGCCGGCCGGCGCGCCGGGCTCCGGCGACACCGGCCTGATCGCCCTGTCCGCGGGGGCGGGCGCCGGCGGGATCCTCCTGATCGGCAGCGGCCTGATGTGGTGGCGCCGGATGCGGAACCGGGCGTACTGACCCGTTCCCCCACCGACAGGCGCGGCCCGTACCCCCGTCCCCCACGGCGGGCCGCGCCGCCGACTTCCCCAGAGCGAGCCGACCGAGGAGAGGGCATGTCTCCGCGTACGAACGACAGCGCGTCGCGGCGCCGACCCGGCGCACAGCCGGTCAGGGCACCGGGGCGCGAGCGCGCCACGGACCCGTCCGCCGCACGGGAGGAGGGAACGTCCGCGCGCGGCGCAGCGGTGGCCGCCGCGGCCGGTGGCGGCGGACCGGGGACCGGCTCCGGGGGCACCGGCGCGGACGCCCGGGCGGCGTACCCCGGCCGGCGGTGGCGGGCGGCTCATCTGGCGGGATGTGCCGCGCTGCTGGCGGTCGCGATGACCGCGGGGGCCGTCACGTCGCAGGGCGTACGGGACGCCCGCGGCGCCGCGGCCGCCGCCCCGGCCGCGGGCGTCGTGCCGGCGCCGGGCGCGCCGGCCGGCGGTGACCTCGACGCGGGCGTCCGCTCCCTCCAGGCCCATCTCAGGGCCCAGCCGCGCGACTTCGGGGCGTGGGCCGTGCTCGGGCTGGCCTACGTCGAGCAGGCCCGGACCGAGGGGGACCCCTCGCGGTATCCGCAGGCCGAACGGGCGCTCGGACGGTCCCTCGCCCTCGCGCCCGGCAACGACCAGGCCCTCGCCGGGCGCGCCGCCCTCGCCGCGGCCCGGCACGACTTCACGGGCGCGCTGGAGCACGCCGAGCGGGCCCTGCGGCAGAACCCCTACAACGAACGCGCCCTGTCCTGCCGTATCGACGCCCTCGTCGAGCTCGGCCGGTACGCGGAGGCAGCCGAGGCCGCGGACACCGCCGACGGCAGGCGGCCGGGCGTGCCCGTCTTCACGCGGTACGCGTACGTGCGGGAGCTGCGCGGCGACGTGCGCGGCGCGCGCCGGGTCCTGGAGCAGGCGCTCGCCGGTGCCGCCTCGCCCGCGGACGTGGCGTACGTCGCCACCGCGCTCGGCCAGCTCGCCTGGAGCCAGGGCGAGTACGGGACGGCCCTGCGGCACTACGCCCGCGCCCTCGCCGCCGACGAGGACCACATCCCCGCCCTGGAGGGCCGCGCCCGCGCCCAGGCGGCGAGCGGTGACCGCGCGGCGGCCGTCGCGGGTCTCGAGCGGGTCGTCGCCCGCTCCCCCCTGCCCGGCCCGCTCGTCGCCCTCGGCGAGCTGTACGAGGCCCGGGGGGCCGCGGGCGACCGGGCGAGGGCCCGCGACCAGTACGCCCTCGTCGACGCCTGGACGGCCCTCGCCCGCGCGGGCGGCGTCAACGCCGACCTCGACACCGCGTCGGCCGCCGCCGACCACGGCGACGCGAAGGAGGCCCTGCGCGCGGCCCGCGCCGAGTGGAACCGGCGGCACAGCGTGCACACCGCGGACGCCCTGGCCTGGGCCCTGCACGTCAACGGCCGCGACGCCGAGGCCCTGCCGTACGCCCGCCGGGCCACGGCCACCGGCCACCGCAACGCCGTCCTCCTCTACCACCGCGGCATGATCGAATACGCCACCGGGCACGGGAGCGAGGCCCGCGCCGCCCTTAGGGCCGCCCTGGAGCTCAACCCCGGTTTCTCGCCCCTGGGCGCGCGTGCGGCCCGCAAGGCCCTGAAGGACCTGGAGGCGTCCCGGTGACCCCGCGCCGTCCGCTCGCCTGCGGCGCGGCCGTCCTCACGGCCGCCTGCGCGCTCGCCCTGCTCCCCGCCGCCACCGCGAGCGCGCACCCCCTCGGCAACTTCACCGTCAACCGCTACGACGGCCTCGTCGCCGCCCCGGGCGAACTCCGCGTCCACCACGTCGAGGACCTCGCCGAGATCCCGGCGGCCCAGGCCGGGCCGGACATCGAGCGGCAGGGCATGACGGCGTGGGCCCGGCAGCGGTGCGAGAGCGCGGCGCGGGACAGCGAGGTCACCGTGGACGGGCGTACGGTCGCCCTCACCGCGCACAGCAGCCGGGCGCGCGTGCGGCCCGGCCAGGCCGGGCTCGACATCCTGCGCGTGGAGTGCCGGCTGACCGCGCCCCTGCCCGGCGGGACCGCCGTCGCCGTCGGCTTCCGCGGCGCGGGCGCCGCGGCCGGACCCGGCTGGCGGGAGATCACCGCGCGCGGCGACCGGACGACGCTCACCGCGTCGGACGTGCCCGACAGGTCGGTGTCGGCCGAACTGACCCGCTACCCCGAGGAGTTGCTCTCCTCCCCGGCCGACACCGCGACCGCCTCCCTGCGCGTGCGCCCCGGCGGGCCGGCCCTGGCCGGGGAGGAGACCGACGCCCCCGCCGCCGTCCTGCCGCGCGGTGCCGACCGCTGGACACGCGCCCTGGACGACCTGGTCGCCCGGCACGACCTCACCGCCGGCTTCGCCGCGCTGGCCCTCCTCGTCGCCGTCGCCCTCGGCGCGGTGCACGCGCTCGCCCCGGGCCACGGCAAGACCGTCATGGCCGCGACGGCCGCCGCCCGGGGCGGGCGGGCCCGGATGAAGGACGTGCTGCCCCTGGCCGCCTCGGTGACGGTCACCCACACCCTGGGCGTGGTCGCCCTCGGCCTCCTGGTCACGGCCGGCTCGGCCGCCGCCCCCTCGGTGATCGCCTGGCTCGGCGTGGCGAGCGGCGTCCTGGTGACCCTGGCGGGGGTGAGCCTCGTACGCCGGGCCCTGCGCCACCGCGAACACCCGCACCCATCCGGGGATCCGCGCTCGCACCCGCACCCGCGTACCGGCCGTCCCGCCCCCTCTCACGATCCTCACCACGGTCACGATCACGGCCGTGATCACAACCACGACCACGACCACGACCACGACTACGACTACGGCCATGACCACGACCACGGTCACAGCCACCCGCACGCCCGTCCGCACAGCCACGGCGGCTTCACCCACACGCACCCCACCGCCCCCACCCTGCGCGGCACGATCCTCATGGGCTTCGCCGGCGGACTGGTGCCCAGTCCGTCCGCCGTGGTCGTGCTGGTCGGCGCCGCCGCGCTCGGCCAGGCGTGGTTCGGTCTGCTGCTCGTCGTCGCCTACGGCGTCGGTCTGGCCCTGACCCTCACCGCGGCCGGGTACGCCGTCGTGAAGGCGGGCAGCGGCGTGAACCGCCTGCTGGAGCGGCGCCCCCGCTGGACGGCCGGCCCGGTGGCAGCGCTGGTGCGCCGGACCGCGCCGCTGGGGTCGGCGTTCGTCGTCGTCGCCCTGGGGGCCGGACTGGTGTTCAAGGGGGCGGCGAGCGCACTCGGCTGAGCCGCTTTCACGGGGAAGCGGCGAGAACTCCGGGATCCGCCCGGAGGAGGGGAGGCGGCGCGGGACGGCCCGGTGCCGTTCCCGGTGACGGGAGAGGGGGAGACCCCGACGGGCGGGACCTCCCCCTTCTCCTTCCGGCACGGCCTCGCGGTGAACGGGCCGGATGCGGTGGGCGGATCCGGTGCGGCCGTGTCGCGGCCGGGCGCTGCCGTTCGGGACGGTCGGTCGCTGCCGTTCAGGACGGCCGGTCGCTGCCGTTCGGGACGGTCAGTCGTTGCTGTTCAGGACCGGCAGGTAGCCGCCCGACTGGCCGGCCGCGGTCGGGTGGTAGGACTCGCCGATGTTCAGCCAGTTGACGCTGTGCAGCCAGGAGCTGCCGGAGCAGATCTCGTGGCCGGTGAAGGTGGGGCGCACGTCGCCCCAGGCGAAGCCGTGGTCGGCGGCGCGCTTGGCGATGGCGGCGTTCAGGTGGTCGGAGGCGTCGTTGATGGCCTTGCGCTTGGTCTCGGACAGGCCGAGGCAGGTGGTGCCGAGCTTGTAGAAGCGGGGGTAGCCGAGCACGACGACACGGGCGTTGGGGGCCTTGGAGCGGATCGCCGAGTAGACGTTGTCGAGCTGGCCGGGCAGCGTGGAGTCGACGTAGGCCCTGGCGGTGTTGATGCGGGAGACGCAGGCGCTGTCGGTCTGGAGCACACAGGTCGTCATGACGTCGGCGAAACCGGCGTCGTTGCCGCCGATGGTGATGGTGACCAGGCCGGTGGTGGAGCTGAGCGGGCCGAGCTGTCCCGCCAGAACATCACCCGTTCGAGCGCCCGAGCAGGCGGTGAAGTGGAAGGACGAGGGTGCGTTGGCGGCGGCCCACAGGGGCGGGAAGGCCTTCGTGCTGCGCTTGCAGTCGCCGCTGGCGCTGTCGTAGCTGCCGGCGCCGACTCCGGAGGAGTAGGAGTCGCCGAGCGCCACATAGCCCCCGGACGCGGTGAGTTGGGACGCATGCGCCGACACCGCCCCGGTGAGGGCGGTGCCGGCGGTCAGGAGCAGTGAGCTCAGGAAGAGGACAAGTCGGGAACGTCTCATGGAGCCTCCCTTTAGCAGGATCTCTGCCCTAACTGTGTTAGCAACTACGCGTGTTGACGGGAAGTGTCCATGCCAAAACTATTGCGGACTTCACGGGATCCGCCCGGCGCGCTCACCGGGGTTTTTGTTTCATGGCCATGACAGATTCGTTGTCAAGTGTTCAACTCCCTTGTATCGGGAGCGCGGACGGCCGACGCTTACTCCGGCTCGGAGCGGAACGCGACGCTCCCGGCCGTGTGCGCGAGCCCGCGCACACCCCCCACTTCGCGCGCGCCCCACCCGGGCACGCGCTGCCTGGAGGAGGACTCCCCCGTAATGGCACCTCTGCGCAGCAACAGACTCCGGTTCGCCGCGATCACGTCGGCGGCGGCCGCCGCCCTCGTGGGCGGGCTCACCGCCCTCCCGGCCCAGGCCGCCCCCGCCGAGGGCCGGGTGCTCGCCGCCGGTTCCCCCACCGCCGTCAAGGACAGCTACATCGTCACGCTCAAGAAGAGCGCGGGCCTCAAGGCCTCCTCGGCGGCGGGCAGGGATCTCGTCGAGGAGTACGGCGGCACGGTGAAGAAGACGTTCGGCAAGGCGCTGAACGGCTACACGGCCACCCTCTCCGCGACCGAGGCCAGGCGGCTCGCCGCCGACCCGGCGGTGGCCTCCGTCGAGCAGAACCAGCGCGTCCACCTCGCCGCCACCCAGACCAACGCCCCCTGGGGCCTGGACCGCATCGACCAGCCCTCCCTGCCGCTCTCCGGCACCTACACCTACCCGGACAGCGCGGGCAGCGGCGTGACGGTCTACGTCATCGACACCGGCGTCCGCATCACCCACCAGCAGATCAGCGGCCGCGCCTCCTACGGTTACGACGCCGTCGACGGCGACACCACCGCCTCCGACGGCAACGGTCACGGCACTCACGTGGCCACCACGGTCGCGGGCTCGACGTACGGCGTCGCCAAGAAGGCGAAGATCGTGGCCGTGCGGGTGCTGAACAACAGCGGCTCCGGCACCACCGCGGGCGTGATCGCCGGCATCGACTGGGTGACGCAGAACCACTCCGGCCCTTCGGTCGCCAACATGTCGCTCGGCGGCGGCGCCTCCACCGCCCTGGACACGGCGGTCCGCAACTCCATAGCCAGCGGCGTGACCTACGCGGTCGCGGCCGGCAACAGCAGCACCAGCGCCTCCTCGTCCTCCCCGGCGCGCGTCTCCGAGGCCATCACGGTCGGCGCCACCACCAGCACCGACGCCAAGGCGAGCTACTCCAACTACGGCTCGGCCCTGGACATCTTCGCGCCCGGCTCCTCCATCACGGCGGGGTGGTACACCAGCGACACCGCGACCAACACCATCTCCGGCACGTCGATGGCGACGCCGCACGTCGCGGGCGCGGCCGCGGTCTACCTCGCGAACCACACCTCCGCCACCCCCTCCCAGGTCGCCTCGGCCCTGGTCGCCGGCGCCACCACCGGCAAGGTCACCGGCGCGGGCACCGGTTCACCGAACCGGCTGCTGCAGATCGTGCCGTGACCCTGACGGCACAGCAGTCCTGAACCCCGTTCCCCGGAGGCCCGCCCGGCCTCCGGGGAACACCTGTTCAATCCCGGACGATTTCCGGAGACCGGGCCGTCGCGCCCTTGACGCCCCTCTGGCACTGCGTCACATTGAAGCCCGGCATCCGACGCTTCGGGGGGCAAAGCCGGCCATGCGCGTCATCCGTACCAGGACTTCCGCAACCGGGCGCGATCCCGCGCCCATGGACGAGGTACTCACCCCCACCCGGCCGGAACCGATCGGCCCGGTCCGAGGCGTGGTTGCGCGCCCGGATGCCACCGCCATGCTGGTGACCCGGAAGAGGAACGCAACGGCCAAACCAACAAAAACGTGAGACTTCCTTTCAGGTCTTGCCATACGGGTTCAATCGTCAATACCGTCATACATCTCACCCGCATCGGTCCGTCAGCACGCGGCTCAGGGGAGGGCTCGGAACCGCGACGAACCGGCGCGGGGCGCGGTAGGGGGGTGCCGTGCCCGGTGACCGCAACGGTGACCGGGCCGTGCCGCGCGGTCGGCTGCCGTTTTCCGCGGGCCGGCCAGCTTTGCCAGCTCACCCGGCGTGCCCGAAGCTCCACCTCGGCGTGCGCGGGTGAGAACCCCCCTTTCGAACCGGACAAGAACCGGACCGCCCGGGGGCGGGCGGTCCACCGGACGAGAGGGACCGGACTCATGAGCTCAGTTCTGCAACCGGCGACCACGGACCCCGATCCGTCGCCCGCCGGGACATCCACCGCCGGCACGTACCGGCCCGTCTCCTCGCACCTGGCCATAGCACCGCCGGTGAGCGTGGTGATCCCGGCCATGAACGAGGCGGAGAACCTGCCGTACGTCTTCAAGACCCTGCCCGACTGGATCCACGAAGTGGTCCTGGTGGACGGCAACTCCACCGACGACACCGTCCGGGTCGCCCGCGACCTGTGGCCCGGCGTCAAGGTCGTCGAGCAGCGCGGCAAGGGCAAGGGAGACGCCCTGATCACCGGGTTCCAGGCCTGCACCGGCGACATCATCGTGATGGTCGACGCGGACGGTTCGGCCGACGGCAACGAGATGGTGTCGTACGTCTCCGCCCTGGTCTCGGGCGCGGACTTCGCCAAGGGTTCGCGCTTCGCCAACGGCGGCGGCACCGACGACATGACCTTCGTCCGCAGGCTCGGCAACCGGGCGCTGTGCTCCGTCGTCAACCGCAAGTTCGGCGCCCGCTACACCGACCTCTGCTACGGATACAACGCGTTCTGGCGGCACTGCCTGGACAAGATCGACCTCGACTGCACCGGCTTCGAGGTCGAGACCCTGATGAACATACGGGTCGTCAAGGCGGGGCTGAAGGTGCAGGAGATCCCCAGCCACGAGTACCTCCGCATCCACGGCACCAGCAACCTGCGGGCCGTACGGGACGGGTTCCGGGTGCTCGGCGTGATCCTCAAGGAGCGCTCCAACCGGCGGGCGCTGCGCCGCCGCACCCGCCGGTCGCCGATGCTCGACGCGGTCCGGGGAGAGGCGTCTTGAGCGACCCCGCACGTTCCGCCCCGCGGATCTCGGTCGTGATCTGCGCCTACACCGAGGACCGCTGGGAGGACATCCTCGCGGCGGTCGCCTCGGTGCGGGCGCAGTCGCGGCCCGCTCTGGAGACACTGCTGGTCGTCGACCACAACCAGCCCCTCCTGGAGCGCCTGGGCAAGGAGTACGAGGAGGCCGGGGACGTGCGGGTGCTCGCCAACGCGGGCCCCCGCGGCCTGTCCGCCGGCCGCAACACCGGGATCGCCGCCTCGCGCGGCGAGGTCGTCGCCTTCCTCGACGACGACGCCGTGGCCGAGCGCGACTGGCTCGGCCGCTTCGCCGAGGCCTACGCCGACCCGCGGGTCATGGCGGTCGGCGGGCGCACGGTGCCGGTGTGGGCCTCGGGCCGCCGGCCCGCCTGGTTCCCCGAGGAGTTCGACTGGGTGGTGGGCTGCAGCTACCGCGGGCTGCCGCACGGGCGCGTGCGCGTGCGCAACGTCCTGGGCGGCAACGCCTCCTTCCGCCGCACGGCCTTCGACGCGGCGGGCGGCTTCGCCACCGGCATCGGGCGGGACGGCGACAAGCGCCCGCTGGGCTGCGAGGAGACGGAGCTGTGCATCCGCCTGGGCCGGGCCCTGCCCGACGCGGTCCTGCTGATCGACGACCGCGCGGTGATCCACCACCGGGTGCCCGAGGCGCGCGAGCGCTTCCGGTACTTCCGCGCCCGCACGTACGCCGAGGGCCTGTCGAAGGCCCTGGTGGCCCGGAGCGTCGGCGCCGGGAAGGGACTGGAGTCGGAGCGCCGGTACGCGACCCGGGTCCTGCCGGCCGGAGTGGCCCGCGGCCTGCGCGACGCCCTGCTGGCCCGCCCGGGCGGCGCGGGACGGGCCGGCGCGATCGTCGCCGGGGTGCTCACGGCGGCGGGCGGGTACGTGGTGGGCGGCGTACGGGCGCGGCGCGGCGCGCTCACGTTCCGCGTGCCCCCGGTGCGGGAGGGCGGCCGTGGCTGAGGCGCCCGTGCCGGTCCTCATGTACCACGCGGTCGCGGCCGACCCGAACGTCGCCACCCGGGCGCTGTCCGTGACGCCGGAGGCGTTCGCGCGGCAGATGGCGCTGCTCGCGGAGCTGGGTTTCACCCCGGTGGGCACGGCCGACCTGGCGGGGAGCTGGCGCTCGGGACGGCCGCTGCCCGGGCGGCCCGTCCTGATCACCTTCGACGACGGCTACGAGGGCGTGCACCGCCACGCCCTGCCCACCCTCGCCGAGCACGGCTTCCCGGCCACGCTGTTCGTCACCACGGGCTGGCTGCGCGGCCCGTACGACACCGGGGGCGCCCCGGACACCATGCTGGACTGGGACCAGGTGCGCGAACTGGCGTGTTCGGGCGTGGAGATCGGCGGGCACAGCCACAGCCACCCGCAGCTCGACCAGCTCCCCGACGCGCGGCTGCGGTTCGAGCTGGTCCGCTGCCGGGAGATCCTCGGCGACCGGCTGGGCCGCGCCCCGGCCTCCTTCGCCTATCCCTACGGCTACTCCAGCCGCCGGGTCCGCGCGGCGGTGCGCGAGACGGGGTACGCCCAGGCGCTCGCCGTCGGCAACGACCTCGCGCGGCGCCGGCAGGGGCCGTACGCCCTGCGCCGCGTCACCGTGCGGCGCGGCACCGGCCTGGAGGAGTTCGAGCGGGTGGTGCGGGGCCGCGCGATCGCCCGCACCTTCGCCGCGGACCGGGCCCTCACCAAGGGGTACGCCCTGGTGCGCGGGGCGCGGCGGGCCGGGCGGCTGGTCACCGGCCCCCGGGGCTGACGGAGTCGTCCCGCGCGCACCCGGAAACCGGGTGCGCGCGGCGTCCCCGTGCCGGATCATGGGCGGCATGTCCGCGAACCCGCACGAGGCACTGCCGATCCGGCTCACCGTCGACGACAGCGACTCCCCGGCCGACGTCGTCGACGCGCTGTTCCTCGGCCGCTTCGCGACCGGTGAGCAGCCGTACGCGCACGCGGCGAACATCGACCGGGTGCGGCCCGGGGCGACGCTCATGCCGCCGGGCGCGCGCGTGCTGCGCGTGGCCCGCGACGACGACCGCAGCGCGACGCTGGCCGAGGGCGACGGCTGGACGCTGCTGGTCTCCCGCTGGAACCGGGGCGCCGACGTCACGGTGACCGCGACCGGTGCCGAACTGGCCGAGAAGGTCCTCGGCCAGGCCACGGACGGCGCGGCGGACGAGCCCGAGCCGCAGCCGGAGAACGTGACGATGGGCTTCTGGTACGTCTCCCCGCGCCGCGGCCCGCACCGCACCACCCGGCAGATCGCGGCGGGCACCTGGCAGGAGGTGCGGGCCAACTACACCGCGCCGGTGGCGGACGCGATGGACCGCCTGATGAAGACGGGCCCGCAGGACATCGCGGGCCGCCTGCTCCTGCTGCACGGGCCGCCCGGCACCGGCAAGACGTCGGCGCTGCGCACCCTGGCCCGCTCCTGGCGGGACTGGTGCCAGGTGGACTGCGTGCTGGACCCCGAGCGGCTCTTCTCCGACGTCGGCTACCTGATGGACATCGCGATCGGCGAGGACGACCCCACCGGGAAGGGCCGCTGGCGGCTGCTGCTGCTGGAGGACTGCGACGAGCTGATCCGCGGCGAGGCCAAGCACACGGCGGGCCAGGCGCTGTCGCGGCTGCTCAACCTGACCGACGGCCTGCTCGGCCAGGGCCGCAACGTCCTGGTCGGCGTCACCACCAACGAGGACCTGGAACGCCTCCACCCGGCCGTCGTCCGGCCCGGCCGCTGCCTGGCCCGCATCGAGGTGGGGCCGCTGACCCGCTCCGAGGCGGTGGACTGGCTGGGCCGGGAGGACGGCGTCGGCCGCGAGGGCGCGACACTGGCCGAGCTGTACGCGCTGCGCCGCGGCACCTCCCCGACGGCGCTGCCGGACCAGCGGGGCGGGGCGGACGCGGGGCTGTACCTGTAGGGAACCCCGGCCGGTGTTCTGATGGGGATATGACCCTCTTCGTCGGCACGTCGGGCTGGCAGTACAAGGACTGGCGGGACGTCCTGTACCCGTCCGGGCTGCCGGTGCGGCTCTGGCTGGAGGAGTACGCGGCGCACTTCGCCACGGTGGAGATCAACAACGCGTTCTACCGGCTGCCGGCGCGCGAGACGTTCGAGGCGTGGCGGGAGCGGGTGCCCGCGGACTTCGTCGTCGCGGTCAAGGCGAGCCGCTTCCTGACCCACGTCAAACGGCTGCGGGACCCCCGGGAGCCGGTGGACCGCCTGATGAGCCGCGCGGCGGGGCTGGGCGACCGCCTGGGCCCGGTCCTCCTCCAGCTCCCGCCCACCCTGCGCGCCGACCCGGCCCTGCTGGACGACTGCCTGGCCTGCTTCCCGCCGTCGGCCCGGGTGGCGGTCGAGCCGCGCCACGACTCCTGGTGGACACCGCGGGTCCGCGCGGTCCTCGTCTCCCGGAAGGCCGCCCTGTGCTGGGCCGACGTCCTGGCCCGCCCCACGGCCCCGCTGTGGCGCACCACCGACTGGGGCTACGTCCGCTTCCACCAGGGCCGCGCGCAGCCGTGGCCGCGCTACGGCCGGCGGTCCCTGGGGACGTGGGTGCGCCGGATCGCCGCCGCCTGGTCCGGCGGCGAGGACGTGTACGCGTACTTCAACAACGACCCGAACGCGGCGGCGGTGCAGGACGCGGCGGCCTTCGCGCGGCTGGCGGGGGCTGCCGGGCTGACGGTGGCCCGCACGTCGGGCCGGCCGCCGGGGGCGGCCGGGGACTGCTTCCCGTGAGCCGGCCGCGGACCACTTCCCGCAAGCCGGCCGGGGCTACGTCCCGCAAGCCGGCCGGGGCTACGTCCTGTGAGCCGGCCGGGGACTGCTTCCCGTGAGCCGGCCGCGGACCACTTCCCGCAAGCTGGCCGGGGCTACGTCCCGTAAGCCGCCCGCAGGGCGTCCCGCACGGCCGCCAGCGCCTCGTCCTCGGTGCGGCCGAGCCGGCGGACCCGCTCGGCGTAGTCCCGGGCGGCCGACGCCGCCTCGCGCTCCGCGGCCGAGCCCGCCGCGGCGACGAACGTCCCGTTGCGCCCCCGCGTCTCGATGACCCCGTCCGCCTCCAGCGCCCGGTACGCCTTGGCGACCGTGTTCGCCGCCAGGCCCAGCGACTCGGCCAGCCCCCGCACGGTCGGCAGCCGGTACCCCACCGGCAGCGCCCCCGATCGTGCCTGCGCGGAGATCTGCGCCCGCACCTGCTCGTAGGGCGGGGCGCTGTCGTCGATGTCGATCGTCAAGCTCACGGGAGGATTGTCCCGCACCGCCGTCGGGCCCGCGGAAATGGGGAGGCGCCCCGGGCGCGTGACGCGTAGCGTGCGCCTCCATGACCGTGATCGTGCGCGACCTGCGCCCCGAGGTCCGAGCCGACGCCGAGGGCTTGTGCCGCGTCCGCCGTCTCGCCGTCCCCTTCCTGCTGTGCACCCCGGAATCGGTGCTGCACGTCCTGACGAACACCCACCCGGACGCCCGCTTCGGGCAGCTGGTCGCCGAGGAGGACGGCGAGATCGTCGGCACGGCCCAGGCCGGCCTCGCCCACGACAGCCCGGAACCCGGGCAGGGCCTGGTCACCGTCTACGTCCGCCCGGACCGGACGCGGCGCGGCGCCGGTTCGCTGCTGCTGCGCGCCGCCGAGGAGCGCCTGGCCGGCCTGGGCGCCCGCAGGCTCTTCACGTGGGTCCTGGACGAACCGCGCCACCGTGCCTTCGCCGAGCGGCACGGTTACCGCGCCGGCCGCTCGGCCCGCTTCCTGCGCCTGGACCTGGCCGGCGGCACTCTGCCGCCCCGCCAGGACCCGCCGCCGGGCGTCGAACTGCGCACGGCCGCCGGCTTCGCGGACGACCCGCGTCCGCTGTTCGAGCTGGACGCGGAGACGACCTCGGACGAACCGAGCGACGTCGACGCCGAGCTCACGGACTACGACGCCTGGGTGAAGGAGACCTGGCAGCATCCCCTCCTCGACCTGGACCTGACGACGGTCGCGGTGGCCGACGGCCGCCCGGCGGCCTTCACCGCGGCCTACACCGACGGCTCCGGCCGCTACGCCACCGCCATGACCGGCACCGCCCGCGCCCACCGGGGCCGGGGCCTGGCCAAGCTCGTCAAGAACGCCTCCCTGCACCGGGCCCGCGCCGCCGGGTGCACGCAGGCGTTCACCGGCAACGACACCGGCAACGGGCCGATGCTCGCGATCAACAAGTGGCTCGGGTACCAGGTCTGCGCGACGGAGGTGCGCCATGTCCGCGAACTCGGCTGACCGGGCGCGCCTGCTGGACGTCGTCCTCGTCAAGGCGGGCCGTACGAAGATCCGTTATCCGGCCGAGCTGCTCCACGACGACGGCACCCGGATCGTGGTGCGGGCCCCCTGGGCGGGCGGGGGCGTCCGCGACTTCGGCTTCGTCCGCTTCGAACCCGGTGACGTCTTCACGGAGTACTACTGGCGCGACCGCTGGTACTCCGTGAAGGAGGTCCGGGCCGCCTCGGGCGCCGTGAAGGGCTGGTACTGCGACATCACCCGTCCGGCCGTGCGCGAGGGCGCACGGCTGGTCGTCGAGGACCTCGACCTGGACCTGTGGCGCTCCGGGGACGGCGGGGACGTACGGCGTCTGGACGAGGACGAGTTCGCCGCGAGCGGCCTCGCGCGCACGGATCCGGAGGCGGCGGCCGCCGCCACGGCCGCGCTCGACGCCCTGGAGGCGCTGGCCCGGGGCGGCGGCTTCGCCGCACTGCTGGCCTGAGCTCACCCGGTCACCGCCACCACCGCGTACCGCTCGTCGGCCACCTGCTTGCCCCACAGCAGCGGGTCGTCCGACAGCCGCTCCACGCGCACCTGTCCGGTGAGCGGGGCGAGCAGGGCGGTGAGCCGGTCCGCCGGTATGCCGACCGGGCCGGCCGTGCCCCACACGCCCTCGACCAGCACGAGCCGCCCTCCCGGCCGCAGCAGGCTTCGCCAGTGCCGCAGGGCCCCGCCGGGATCGGGCAGCGCCCACAGCACGTGCCGCACCAGGACCGTGTCGAAGCGCTGCTCGCCGACCGGCGGCGCCGCCGCGTCACCGACCAGGAACACCGCGTCACGGCCGGCCAGTTTCCGCCGGGCCAGGTTCACCATGTTCCGAGAGAGGTCGACGCCGGTCACCCGGTGCCCCTGTTCGGCCGCGAGGAGCGACAGGCTGCCCGTGCCGCAGCCGAGGTCGAGGAGGTCGCCCGCCCGCGCGGGCAGCCAGGCGCGCAGCCGGGCGGCCCAGGCCCGGCGGACCCGCGGGTCGCGCAGCCCGTGGTCGGGTTCGTCGTCGAAGGCGGCGGCCCGGGCGTCCCAGTCGACGTCCCGGGCCGCGTCCGCCGAGGCCGTGCGGTCGCTGTCGTCCGTCATGCGGCCGAGGATGGCACCCGCCACTGACAACCGAATCGTGACGGACATCACAGACAGATCGGGACCGATGAGGAAATCTCCTCCGAAAGGTCTGCCTCCGTGGGAACACGGAACCCGGTAGACCCTGAAGGAGGCAACCATGCGCCGTGTCACCGTGCACAAGCCCTTGCGGAAGACGGACGCCCGTCAGGTCCGGGAGGAGGCCGACGAGCGCCCCGCGGGGCGGCCGGAGGTCCGCAAGGACATCGCACGCACCTGGTGGCCGGACGGCTGATCCCGCGGGACCGCGCCGGCCGCCCGCGGCAGCGGACCCGGTCGTACGGACCGTCCACGCGCCACTGCACCACCTCGTCTCCCCACCGCGCGTGGTTCTCCCGGCTCCCCGGCTCCCCGGCTCCCCGGCTCCCCGGCATCAGCCTGCTCGTGCGGAGCCCGGCCCCGGCAGGCCCGGCGCACGCGCGCGTGCCGCCGCGAACGCGGGCAGCCGCCGTCCCCTTCCGCCGCCCCGGCGCGGGCGGCGGAAGGGGACGGTCTTCGAACGCCTCGGTCACGGCGAACCCCTCGGTCACGGCGAACGCCTCGGACACGGCCCCGGCGGCCGGTACGCCGGCGGCCGCGGCGGGCCGGGTCCCCTCGTCCGTCACACCGCGGGCGGCGGCTACCTGAGCGCAGTCTGAGCACTCCCTTAAGACGACCCTAAGGATCACCGTTCCCCGCCTTGGGCAGGCGATTTCACGCTCCTGCGGGGCTAGTTTCGGATCACCCCACGGGATCCGGTCCCGGAGTCCGGCCCGGGACCTGCCCGGGCTCCACTCCGGCGTCCGCACCCTTCACGCACCCGTTTCGAGGAGTTCCCGCATGCCCGCACGCCGCACGGTCGCCGTTGTCGCCGCCCTCGGCACGGCCCCGCTCGCCCTGACCGCGCTGGCCGCCGCGCCGGCGGCCGCGCACGGTTCGATGGGCGACCCGGTCAGCCGGGTCTCGCAGTGCTACGCCGAGGGCCCGGAGAGCCCGAGGTCGGACGCGTGCAAGGCGGCGGTCGCGGCCGGCGGCACGCAGGCGCTCTACGACTGGAACGGCATCCGCATCGGCGACGCGGCCGGCCGCCACCAGCAGCTCATCCCGGACGGCAAGCTGTGCAGCGCGGGCAACGAGCAGTTCAAGGGGCTCGACCTGGCCCGCGCCGACTGGCCGGCGACGAGCGTGAAGAGCGGTTCGTACACCTTCAAGTACCGCGTGACCGCCCCGCACAAGGGCACCTTCAAGGTGTACCTCACCAAGCCCGGCTACGACCCGGCCAAGCCGCTGGGCTGGGGCGACCTGGACCTCGGGAACCCGGTGGCCACGGCCACCGACCCGGCCGCGTCGGGCGGCTTCTACACCTTCACCGGCACGCTGCCCGAGCGTTCCGGCAAGCAGGTGCTGTACGCCGTCTGGCAGCGCTCGGACAGCCCGGAGGCGTTCTACTCCTGCTCGGACGTCGACTTCGGCGGAACCGGTGGCGCCGCAACCGCCGGCGAGACCCGGAGCGGCGGTTCCGCGGCCGCTCCCGCCGCGGCCCCGTCCGCCTCCGCGCCCACCGAGAAGCAGATCGAGGCGGGTACCGACAAGTCGACGATCGAGCACGGCGGCCACGGCGACGACGACCCCCGCACGTCGGCGAAGCCGGTCGCGGACGAGGCGCAGGACCGGTCGGACACCGCCTCCGCCCCGTCCGGCACCGCCGCCCCGGAGCAGCCGGCCGCCGCCCCGAACCAGCCGAAGGCGGCCGGTGCCGCGCAGAGCCTCGCCGAGACCGGCGGCGACAGCAGCACCACGTACCTCGCGATCGGCGGCGCGGCGACGCTGGCGCTCGGCTCGGCGGCCCTGTTCCTGTCGGTCCGGCGGCGCGCGGTCGGCGGCGGGCGCCACGGCCACTGAGGCGGCGGGCGGGGCTCACGCGGACTCGGTGCCTGTCCGGCGGCTCAGGCCGGACAGGCACCGACGCGTGTCAGCCGACCGCCGACGCGCAGGTGGTGGGCACGGCGCGGGCCGGGTCGAGGGCATTGGCGACCTCGTGGAAGGCGATCCTGTCGAACAGGCCGACCGCCACGTGCTCGGAGAGGTCGAGCGGGCACAGGTCCTGCAGCAGGACGTTGCGTACGTCCGGTCCGCTCAGGTACTGGCTGCGGTACGGCGTGAGGACCTCGTCGTACCGGGTGGCGATGACCGTGTAGCGGACGCCGGGGACGGTGTCACCACCCTCGTTCAGTCTGGTCAGGAAGGCGGAGCCGGCGATCTGGTCGGCGAGGGCGGGGGTGGTCAGCGACAGCAGGTCCCCGGCGCCCGGGAAGTGGGGCAGCAGGCGGGTGAGCCCGTGCAGGGTGGTGCCGTGGTTGCTGGGCGCGATGCCGACGAGGGCGTGCACCCTGGCCGCTCCCCCGAGGAACTTCAGGTAGTGACGGGGCATCATGCCGCCCTGCGAGTGGCCGACGATGTCGGTCTCGGCCGCGCCGGTCGCGGCGAGCACCTTCTCGACGAAGACCTTGAGCTGCCCGGCCGACCTGTCGACGGGTCCGAGGCCGTGGAAGAAGGGGACGCCCTCGATCCGGCCGTAGTCGAGGGAGAAGACGCAGTAGCCGCGGTCCGTCAGGTAGGGGGCGAGCCCCAGCCAGTTGTCGACGGAGTTCCCGAAGGTGCCGTGCACCAGGACGACGGGGCGGGGATGGGCGGCGGAGGGCTTGCAGGAGTAGTCGTTCCAGCCCCTGTCCGGGGCCGTGGCGGCGTCGGCCGCGTGGGCGGCGGAGGTGGCGGGGACGGTGACGGCGGCGGCGGTCAGCAGGAGCGCGGCCAGGGGTCTGAGCAGTCGTTTCCAGGGCAGCATCGGGTGATCTCCTTGCGGCTCAAGGGAGGTGCGACGGCACTACGCCCTGTGATCCGGATCACGAGGATGCTGTTCTCCCGTCAAGTTACGGACGGGTAGTTAGATTGTGAAGTTATGTGTCGGTAAAAACTTCCGGTGACGGCCGGGGACAGTCGGCACATCTGATACGGCCTCACCGGACGGGACGGACGGGCCCGTGAGGCGCGAGGCGGGGCCGGGCGGGCGGTGGCGCGAGCCCCGGGCGCCCCGGGACGGGGCTTCCGGCACGGGCCCGGAACACGTCCGCGGCCGAACGCGGAAGTCCCGCCCCTTGCGCGGGGCGGGACTTCACGGGAGGGCCGGGCCGCCGGTCAGCCGATCTGCGTGCCCGTGGCCGACAGGGCCTCGGTGACCGGCTGGAAGAACGTCGTGCCGCCCGAGGTGCAGTCGCCGCTGCCGCCGGAGGTCAGACCGATGGCCTCGCTGCCCGAGAACAGGGAACCGCCGCTGTCTCCGGGCTCGGCGCAGACGTCGGTCTGGATCAGGCCGTTGACGATGTCGCCGTTGCCGTAGTTGACGGTGGCGTCCAGACCGGTGACCGTGCCGGAGTGCACCTGGGTGGTGGAGCCGCTGCGGGTCACCTTCATGCCGACGGTGGCCTCGGCCGCACCCGTGATCTTCTGGGTGGAGCCGTTGTAGAGGTTCACCTCGCTCGGGTGGGCCACCTCGGCGGTGTACTCGACCAGGCCGTAGTCGTCGCCCGGGAAGCTGGACACCTCGTTGGCGCCGATCCGGGCGCCGCCGGAGTCCGACCAGGTGGAGACGGAGTCGGTGCAGTGGCCGGCGGTCAGGAAGTACGGCCGGCCGTCCTTGACCACGTTGAAGCCGAGCGAGCAGCGTCCGCCGCCGCCGGTGATGGCGTCGCCGCCCGCGACGAAGGGCTTGTACTCCCCCTTCGTCCGCCTGAGTTCGACCACGGGGCCGAGCCCGTCGACGACCTCCGTCAGCCTGGCCCACTCCGCCCGGGAGACGGTGCGGTCGGCGGTGACGACGACCTTGTTGGTCTTCGGGTCGGTCACCCAGGCGGTGCCCGGGATGGCGGCTTCCCGCTGGAGCGCGGTGCGGGCGCTCCCGAGCTCGGCGAGGGAGTTCTCGACGAGTCTGGCCCGGGCGCCGGCCTCCTCGACGGTCCGCGCGGCGGCCTCGTCGAGCACGTTCACCACGAGGCTCCCGGCCTGCGTGTCGTAGTACGTGCCGGCCGCGTCGGCGCCGAGGTCCTTCGCCAGCGTCGAGGCGAGCTTTCCGGCCGCCGCGACCGACAGGGTCGCGGGCGCGGAGGCCTCCGGGGTCTCACTGGCGTTCGCAGTCTGGAAGGTGATTCCCGCGGCGACCAGCGCGGCGACGCCCGCGCCCGCCACGGCCACACGCCGCCCGGGTATGCGTCGGTGCTTCAACTCACGTCCTCCTGTGGGGGGTCGGCCCGGGAGGTTGTGGGGACCCCGCGGACCGGAAGGCGTACGGCCGCAGAGGCGACACACGGAAAAACCGCAGATGGGCCGCGTCCGCGCCGGTTGAACGGCGCCCACTCTTCCGAACCTCACAGGGAGCACACAAGGTCGACTTCAGGACGCGCGCGGAGCAACTGCCGCGCGCCCCCTATGTCGTGACTGTCTACGCCTGTCCGCGACCGATGCCGA
Organism: Streptomyces sp. NPDC052701; assembly: GCF_040678355.1. Lineage (NCBI taxonomy): Bacteria > Bacillati > Actinomycetota > Actinomycetes > Kitasatosporales > Streptomycetaceae > Streptomyces > Streptomyces sp. NPDC052701. The sequence goes on along the minus strand of NZ_JBFATO010000022.1, from coordinate 52,068 downwards.
TCGATTCGCACTGCAAACGCTACGCGTGAGTAGCCCGTAGGCGGACCGTGAGGTCTAGTCCTGGCTTGATCTCACCCCTCGCCAGCGGGATCCCGACAAGGTTCACGGGGCGTCGGAGCCTCCTGGCCCTTCATCGCCGGCGCTCTTCGCCCCGGACAGGCGAGAGCCCCCGCACACCACGTGGGTGCGGGGGCTCGTCGTGCTGTCGGCTGCGCTGCGAACCGGTCGCCCGGATCTAGTAGACGCTCACGCCGTAGGCGCTCAGCGCCTCCGTGACCGGCTGGAAGAACGTCGTGCCGCCGGAGCTGCAGTTGCCGCTGCCGCCGGAGGTCAGACCGTAGGCGGTGCCGTTGCTGCCGTAGAGCGAGCCGCCGGAGTCGCCGGGCTCGGCGCAGACCGTGGTCTGGATCAGGCCCGAGACGACGTCGCCGCCGCCGTAGTTGACGGTGGCGTTGAGGGCGGTGACCCGGCCGCTGTGGGTGCCGGTGGTGGAACCGTCGCGGATCACCGTGGTGCCCACGCTCGGCGTGGCGGCGCGGGTGATGTCCACCCCGTTGGCGGTGCCGGGCCGGCTGACGGACCCGGAGTACCGCACGATGCCGTAGTCGTTGCCCGGGAAGCTGGAGCCGGCGGTCGAGCCGATGACGGTGGTGCGGGCGGAGTTGGAGTACCAGGTGCCCGCGCCGTCGGTGCAGTGACCGGCGGTCAGGAAGTACTGGGCGCCGCTGCTGTCCTGGACGTTGAAGCCCAGGGAGCAGCGCCAGCTGCTCGCGTAGATCGCGTCGCCGCCCTGGATCAGCTTGGTGAACTTGCCGGGGGTGCGCTTGATGGTGAGCGCGCCGGCGTTCTCCCCGGCCGCCCGCTTGATCTCGGCGATCTCGGCCTGGGAGACCGTGCTGTCGACGGTGACGAGCACGCGGTCGGTCTTGCTGTCGACGGCCCAGGCGGTGCCCGGGATGTCGGCCTTCAGCACCGAGGCGCTGGCGCTCTTGAGCGCGGTGGCGCTGAAGGTGCCGGGGGTCTCGGACGCGTTCGCGCTGGGGACCGCGATCGCGGCGGCGGCCACGAGTCCGGTGGAGACGGCGATCAGCCGGGTCCGTCTCGAAATGCCGCTGCGGGGGGTGGTGCGCTTGATCCTCACTTTGCGTTCCTCCGAAGGGGAAGTCGGGGGCCCTCGTGGGGTTGGGGGCCCGTGAGGCGCAGCCGGGGGAACAGACGTCCGGATTCCGAACACGTCGTGCCCCTGACAAGCGCTGAGGGGGAGTATTCGGCCGAACGGACGGTCGGCGCAAGGGTGCCTTTCGGCCGTCAGCCTTTGAACGATCTGTGTGCCTTCCGCCCGGATCGGCCCCGGAGCAGCGGACCGGTCCCGCGGCACCGTCCGCTCACCGCCCCCGCGGCGATGGCCAGCGTGTCCCCCCGGCGGCGGGAAGGGGCGGGCGAAGCGGCCGGCGCACGCGTACGGCGACGGCGGCGCACGGTCGGAGCCGGCCGCCGTCCGGCCCCGCGCCCCCCGGGACGCGCCCGCGGGCCGGCTCGCGGCGGGCCGCCCGCCGCCCCCCGGCCCGCGGGCCCGGACGGCGGTCGGGACCACGCGCCGCCGTCGGCCCGCCGGGTCCCGGGGATGTCCGGAATTCGCTCCTCCGGATGGCCCCGGAGCCCGCACGTGCCCGCCAGCGCCGACGGCCCGCACGACGCGGTCGCCGCGGCGGCCAGGTGCAGCAGCCCCCGGCCGTGCGAGGAGGTCATCCGAGGGATCCTTTCTTCAGGACGGACGGCGCCGTGGGCCCGGCGAACGCGCGGCGCCGCGCCGTCAGGCGGCCGGCCGTGGTGGCCGCGCCGCCGCACGCCCGCTGAGGGCCCGCAGGAAGGTGAGCGCGGCCCGGGCCGTCGCGTCGTTCTGGCGGAACGCAGGCCCGCCCGTGCGCGGCCGGGTGAAGGCGCCCGCGCCGCGGGCGTCGGTGTGCGGGCCGAGCGCGAACCGGCGCGGATGCGGCCGCCCGGCCCGGTCCAGGACGCGCCCGTCGGCGGGGTCGACGGCCAGCAGCCCGTCGGGGGTCACGGCGGCCCCGTCGGCGTGCAGCTCCCGCAGCAGCCGGTCCCGGGCCCGTTCGACGGTGGGGTGCGGCAGCCGCGCCTCGACCAGCGCCCGGGCCTCGACGAAGGCGCCGGGCACGGAGGTGCTCGACGCCCGGAACACCCCGCCCTCGGCGGTGACGGCCGTCCCGGCGCCGAGGAACCTCAGCACCCCGGCCCGGGACAGCGCCAGCATCTGCCGCAGCCGGGGCCCGGGCGGCCCGGAGGCCAGGTAGCTGAAGAAGCCGTGCCACCAGGGCCCGACGTCCCCGAGCCGGACGAGCTGGCCGTAGACGGACAGCAGGGCGAGGAAGACGGCCGCGTCGGGGCTGTGCCGCGGGTCGTGGCGCCTGGCCAGGTCCCCCGCGATGTACTCCCGCAGCCCTTCCTGCAGTTCCTCGTACGAGGCGTACCGCCGCCCCGCCAGCGGGCGATCGAGGGCGGCGAGGTCGAGCCGGTCGGCGGGGTCGGGGACGGCCGAGGCCACCAGGGCCGCACGTCCGGCCGGGTCCGCGACCGCGTACTCCCGCTCGAAGTCGCGCCAGGGCAGGGCCGTCCGTCCGGGATGGGCGGTGAACAGCCGGTGGTAGTGGGCGAAGCCCAGCTCCTTCTCCACCAGCGGCCACACCTCGCCGGGGAAGTCGGCGCCTCCCGGACGCGCGAGCAGCGCGTCGACCTGGGCGGGCCCGAAGAACCGGGGCAGCGGCGGCCGTTCGCCGCCGAGGTCGTAACCGATCTTCGAGTGGTACGGCACTCCGCGCCGCGATCCGACGTACAGGACCGGCTCCCGCCCCGAGGGCAGGTAGGTGTCGCCGTCGTACCGGCCGCCGCGCCCCTCCGTCAGCAGCACCATCAGGTCGACGAAGGCGAGCCCGAAGCCGCGCACGAGGACCGGCTCACCGGGCGCGAGCCGGGACAGGTCGCTGTCGGCGGTGAAGTCCGGCGGGAGGTGGACCAGGCCGTGGGCGCGGGCGTAGTCGGCCAACTCGCTCTGCTCGGCGTCGGGTTCCGCGTCGAGGTGCCCCAGGGTGAGGACGACCAGGTCGGCGAGGAGCGGGCGCGGGCGGCCCTGGAGCCACACCTGCTGGCGGCCCTCGCGGGGGCCGCCGACCCGCAGGGCCCGCCGCGGGTGGTGGTGGACGGCGACGCCCGGCGGCAGGTCGGCCACGGCACGCTCGTACACCCAGCGCAGGTAGGCGCCCTGCAGCCGGCGGCCGGCGAAGGCGCGGCCGTCGATGCCGGCCCACTCGTGCAGGGTGGGGCCGGGGCGCACGGGTCCGGCCATGTCGACCGTCTCGTCGGTGAACATGGTGACGTCCTCGGCGTGCGAGTTCATCCACAGCAGCGGCGACTGCGCCTGACGCCACACCCGCCCGGCGCCCGGCGGATACGGGTCGACGAGATGGATGTCCAGGCCCTGACCCGCGTACAGCTCGGGCGCGTTGGCCGCGATCCGCTCGACCAGTCCGGTCCCGCGCGGTCCGGCCCCGACGATCACCAGGGAGGTCCTCATCGGGCGGCGACCCGGCCGGTGCGGGGGGAGCCGGGGGCCCCGGACGTCCGCGGCGCGTGCGGTGTACGGGATGTCCGCGGCAGGTGCGGAGCGGGAACGGGGGCGAGGGTGTCGCAGGGCATGCGAAGGCTCCGTGATGCGTCGGGTGGAACGCGGGACGGGTGCCTTCACACGGGGAGCGCCGCGCGGCGCCGTGCGCGGCCGAGCCCCTCAGCGGGGCCGCGCATCGAGGCCATCGAGATTACGGGGCCGCTTCCCGGCCCTGTCAAGGCTGTCCGCACTGTGAGCCGTAAGTCCCGGGTCGGTTGACGCGGAATCGGATGCCTGTTCCACTTGGCCCATGCATCCACAGCAGCGGCTGGTCTCGCGCTCCCACATCGACTTCGGTCGCGTGTGGTCCTCCTCCTGTTGAGCCGGGCCCCCTGCACGCCCCGACCCCAGCGGGCGTTCCCTTCGCGTTCTCCTCCTTCGCCTTCACACGCGCTCCCCTCCCCTCGCCTCGCCTCGTCCGGCGCCCGTCCGCCCTCTCCCGTCCAGGAGACCGCCCACCATGCGTACGCCCACGCGTGCCCGGCACGCCCGCTTCGCCCCGGCACGATGTCGCCACCCGCGCCTTCGGCGCGGCCGGCGGCACGGGGCGGAAGGAGTGACGCCCGTTCAGCACCCGTCGCAGGGGCAGCAGCAGTCGCAGCCGTCGCAGTCGCAGTCGCGGCAGCAGCCCTCGCGCTTCTTGCGGGACCACGGGCCCTCGTACTCCTTGGCGCAGCACAGCCTGCAGGTGCAGCACAGCAGCCAGAACATCCCGCAGCCCGCCCAGAATCCGCGGCGGCCCCTCGGCGGCTGAGGCATCGGCGCGCCATCGCCGAAGCCACCGGCCCCGCCTCCCCCGTACGCTCCGCCGCCCGCGTGCGGATGGCCGCCGCCCGCGTACGGCGAGCCGTAGGGGCCCTGCGGCGGCTGCTGTCCGTGGGGTCCGGGCCGGTGGGACGCGCACACGGGCACCGTGCCGAACGCCCGGTCCACCGAGCGCCGCAGTTCGTGGACGAGGAGCAGGTGCGCGAGCCCCGCGCCCGCGCCGTCCCGCCCGGAGGCGTCCCCGGCCCCCCAGGTCACCTCGCGCAGCGCCAGTCGTATCCCCTGCACGGCGTCGTCGGCGAGCCGGCGGGCCTCCGCCAGGGAGGTACCGGTGGCGGTGAGCGGGTTCCAGGCGCCCGACACGGCGTCGGCCTGCCTGTCCTCCACGGCGTCCAGCAGGTGGGCCAGCCGGCCGAAGAGGCGCCCGGCCTCGGCGAGCGGCTCGGCGTTGCCCGGCCTCCCGGCCAGGACGGCGGTGTGCGCGAAGGCCGCGGCGGTCGCGGTCTCGGTCGGTTCGGTGACCGCCAGGATCGGCGTCCCGGGCCCGGCGAGCGCCTCGAGACCGGTCTGCCGGTCCACCGCGTCGACCAGGACGGCGGTGTCGAACCCGACGGCAAGGCCGGTCCGGGCGCCCGCCCGGTCCCAGTTCGCGGCGATCCGGCGCGCGGCGAGCGCCACCGGCCGGCGGGCCAGCAGCCCGTCCCCGTCGGCGACGTGGTCGCGGACCTTGGCCGAGGCGAGCACCAGTGACACGGCCGCGGCCAGCCGGGCGCCCTCACCGTGCGCGACGGACGCGGTGCGCATGCCGCGCAGCGGGCACGGCCCCGCCGTGCGCCGTCCCCGGCCGCCGCCGCCCCCGGACTGAGCCTCCGTCAGAACGGAGACGAGGAGCCCGTCGTAGTTCGTCACGATGCGCGCGAGCTGCCCGTGGTCCCCGCGCAACGCCAGGCAGAGGCCGCACAGATGCGCCGTCCACTGGGCCGTGAGCTTCTCGCCGAGCCGGTGCCGACAGGGCCTGACCATTCCGAACACGACGTTCCCCCGTGGTGTGCGTGACGTTGGGCCGCCGCATCGTATCGGCCGCGTCCTTCACCCGTACGCACCGCCCGTCACCCGTACGCCGCGAAGAATCATATTTCACTCACAGTCAGCAGCCGTTTGTGACGCGACCCTTGGGAAATACGGACTCTCGACGGATTCGCTGTGCACCAGTACCGTCACAAACCCCCCACGCGGCGTCTATCCACTTGGCGCACCATCCGCATCATGGACGACCATAGGGATGCGGAAAGCAAGAAAGACCGCTGTGAGAGGAGGCGTCCATGGGATCGGTACGCAAGGCGAGTGCCTGGCTTGGCCTCGTCGACGACAACGAAGACGAGCGTTACTACGACGACGACTACTCCGACGGGACCGAGCCCGGGGACGCCTGGGTCACCGATCCGCGGGTCAAGGTGGCCTCGGACGTCGCCGAGGAGAAGGGGCGCCGCATCGGCACGGTGACCCCGGACAGCTTCCGGGACGCGCGCGCCATCGGCGAGATGTTCCGCGAGGGCGTCCCGGTCATCATGAACCTCACGGCCATGGAACCCGCCGACGCCAAGCGCGTGGTCGACTTCGCGGCCGGACTGATCTTCGGCCTGCGCGGCTCCATCGAGCGCGTGTCCAGCCGTGTGTTCCTGCTGAGCCCGGCCGACACCGAGGTCGTCAGCGGGGAGCCGGCCGCGCACCGCTCGGACGGTTTCTTCAACCAGAGCTGAGGCGGGGCCGCTCACCGGCCCCGCCTGTTTGCGGGGTCTACCGGAACGCGTCGAGTCCGGTGAGCGCCTTGCCCAGCACGAGCTGGTGCATCTCGACGGTGCCCTCGTAGGTGAGCACCGATTCCAGGTTCGTCGCGTGCCGCATCACGGGATACTCCAGGGAGATCCCGTTGGCCCCGAGAACGGTCCGGGCCGTGCGGCAGATCCCGATCGCTTCCCGCACGTTGTTGAGCTTGCCGAAGCTGACCTGCTCCGGACGCAGGCGGCCGGCGTCCATGCGCCGCCCCAGGTGGTGGGCGAGCAGAATCCCCTTGTGCAGTTCGACCGCCATGTCGGCGAGTTTGGCCTGCGTCAGCTGGAACCCCCCGATCGGCCGCCCGAACTGCTCCCGCGACTTCGCGTAGTCGACAGCGGCCTCGAAACACGACCGTGCCGCGCCCATCGCGCCCCAGACGATCCCGTACCGGGCGTGGGACAGACAGCTCAGCGGCCCGCGCAGCCCGCTCGCCCCCGGCAGGACGGCGCCGGCCGGCAGCCGTACGTCGTCCAGCACGAGTTCGCTGGTGACGGAGGCCCGCAGCGACCACTTGTGCTTGATCTCCGGCGCCGAGAACCCCGCACTGCCGGCCGGCACGACGAATCCGCGGATGCCGTCGTCGGTCTGCGCCCACACGACGGCGACACCGGCGACCGAGCCGTTGGTGATCCACATCTTCCGCCCGTTGAGGATCCAGTCGCCGCCGTCGCGCTTGGCGTGGGTGCGCATGGAGGCGGGGTCGGAGCCGTGGTCGGGCTCGGTGAGCCCGAAGCACCCGATGACCTCGCCGGCGGCCATGCGCGGCAGCCACGCCTGCTTCTGCTCCTCGCTGCCGAACCGGTGGATGGCGTACATGGCGAGGGAGCCCTGCACGGAGACCAGGGAGCGGATCCCGGAGTCGGCGGCCTCCAGCTCCAGGCAGGCGAGTCCGTACTGCACGGCGGTGGCCCCGGCGCAGCCGTATCCGTCCAGCGACATCCCGAGCGCGCCGATCCCGCCGAGTTCCCGGGCCAGTTCCCGGATCACGGGCAGCTCCCCCTTCTCGTACCACTCGGCGACGTACGGCAGGACCCGGTCGGCGGCCCAGCCGCGCACGGTGTCCCGGACGGCCAGGTCCTCCTGGTCCAGCAGGTCGTCGATACCGAGGGGGTCGGCGGGGTCGAACGGGGGGAGCTTCGGGGACGCGGACATGGGGACACCCTCCGGGACACGGCAAACTAGCGCTGCTAGTCACGACTCCGGCCGACGTTACGACGCGCCGTCCCCTGCGTCCAGAGGGGCCCCCACCCGCCGCGAGCCGCCGAGGGTACCCCGCCCCGCGGGCGGCCGGCATCCCCCGGCCGGCCGGTACGGGCGGTGGTGGGAGGGCGCCTCACACCGAGACCCGGTCCTCCACCGCCTCCCGCGGCGAGGGCACCTCCACCGGGCCGCACTGCATCGTTCGCGGCAGCCGCAGCGCCATCGCCGCCCCCAGCAGCAACAGCCCCGCGCTCACCAGCAGCGTCACGTGCAGCCCGTGCACGAAGGCGTCCCGGGCGGCACGGCGCAGGGCGGCCCCGGCCGGCCCGCCCAGGTACGCGGCCACCTCGTAGGCCTCCCCCAGCGAGTGCGAAGCCGCCCCCGTCGCCGACGCGGGGACCCCGGGCACGCCCGCCAGCCCCGGTGCGTACGCCGCGTTCATCACCGTTCCCAGCAGCGCGATGCCGATCCCCGCGCCCAGCTGGTACGAGGTCTCCCCGATCGCCGCTGCGCCCCCGGCCTGCTCCTGCGGCGCCTCGCTCAGCATCGACTCGTACGCCCCGAACAGGGTGGTCTCCAGCCCGAAGCCGAGCAGCACGAACCCGGACAGCATCAGGGCCCAGTCGTCCGTCCGGCCCAGCCCCGTCAGCAGCACCACGGAGGCCGCCGTCAGGCAGAACCCGCAGCAGACCATCCGCCGCGGCCCGAACCGCCGCAGCATGCGCGCCCCGGCGAGCCCCGCCGCCATCGCCGCGAAGGTCAGCGGCAGCAGCCGCAGCCCCGTCTGGAGCGGGGAGAGACCGAGCACCAGCTGCAGGTACTGCGCCGCGATCAGCTCCAGCCCGACCAGGGCGAGCATGGCCAGCACGATGCACCCCACAGAGGTGCTGAACGCCGGCCGCGCGAACATCCGCAGGTCCACCAGGGGATGTGCCCGGCGCCGCTGCCGCCGTACGAAGGCGACGAGCAGCCCCGCTCCGGCGAGCAGCGGGAGCACGGTGAACGCGCTCCCGGCCGGCTCGCCGGTCCCGAGCCGCTTCACGCCGAGCACCACCCCGAACAGCCCGGCCGCCGCCATCAGCGCGCCGGCCACGTCCCAGGGACCGTCGCGGTCGCCCTTGGACTCGGGCAGCAGCAGCCGTCCCACCGGCAGGCTGACCAGCATCAGCGGGATGTTGACGAGGAAGACCGCGCCCCACCGGAAGTGCTCCAGCAGGAAGCCGCCGAGCAGCGGCCCGACGGCCGCGCCCACCGCGGCCACGGCGCTCCAGATCCCGATGGCGAGCGCCCGCTCGCGCCGGTCCGGGAAGACCTGCCGCAGGATCGACAGCGTCGCGGGCATGATCATCGCGCCGCCGACGCCGAGCAGCGCCCGCGCCGCGATGAGCACCTGCGCGCTGTCCGCGAGGGCCGCCATGGCGGAGGCGGCGCCGAACAGGGCGTAGCCCAGGAGGAGGACCCTTCTGCGGCCGATCCGGTCACCCAGGGTGCCGAACAGGATCAGCAGCGAGGCGCAGACCAGGGGGTAGGCGTCGACGATCCAGAGCAGCTCCATGCCGCCGGGCCTGAGGTCCTCGCTGACGGCGGGGATCGCCACGTGCAGGACCGTGGCGTCGACGGCGACGAGCAGCAGGCTGACGCACAGGACGACGAGAACCACCCAGCGGTCGGCACCGGCCCCGGCCGCCCGACGGCGCGGCGCAGCGGCAGCCGTGGTCGTCCCGGACATGTACGTACCTCCCAGATTCTCCTCGCGTTCGGCGGGCTCGCGGGGTGGGGACTCCCCGCGACTCGGCCGGAGAGGAGCGGTGGTCTCCGGCCCGCGCAACGAAGGGCGAGTGACTCGTCAGCGTACGCGAGTCCGTGCGGGAGCCGAGTGGCGGACCTCTCACACGTCCGGCGGAACGGTGTGGCGTGCGCCACTCCCCTCGCCCGCCACCGCGCCCCGGCGGACCGCCCGGTTCCGCCCTCGGTCGATAATCGGGCTCGTGACCGATCTTGCGACGCGCGCGGCGCCGGCCCGTCCCGGGGCGCTGCGCCGGGCCGCCCCGGCGCTCCTGGGATACGCGGCGGTGCGCGCCCTGGGCCTGGTGGTGCTGGCCCTGTGGAGCGCGGCGCGCGACAAGAGCGCGTACACGCTGCTGACGGCCCGCTGGGACGCCCTCTGGTACACCAGGGTCGCCGAGCTGGGCTACGGGTACGAGGTGCGCCTGCCCAACGGGGACGTGCACTCGAACCTGGCGTTCTTCCCGCTGCTGCCCTGGCTGGAGCGGCTGGTCGCGGCGGTGTCGCCGCTGTCGTACGCCGACGGGGGCTTCCTCGTCAGCCTGCTCGCCTCCCTCGCCGCGGCCTGGGGCGTCTTCGCGGTGGCGGAGCACCTCCACGGCCGCCGGGCCGGGGTGTGCGCCGTGCTGCTGTGGGCCGTCCTCCCGGTGGGCGTGGTGCAGTCGATGGCGTACAGCGAGTCGCTGTTCACGGCGCTGGCGGCCTGGTCGCTGTACGCGGTGCTCACCGGCCGCTGGGTGACGGCGGGCGCCCTGGCCCTGCTGGCCGGTCTGACCCGGCCGGTGGGGCTCGCGGTCGTCGCGGCGGTGTGGGCGGCGGGGATCGCCTCGTTCGTGCGGAGCCGCAGCGCGGCCACGCCGCACGGCGCGCGCGGGGCGGCACGCGCCCCCGATCCGGCGGATGCCGTCCCCGCCCGGCGCGCCCCGGCCGGGGACGGCGCGTGGGACGGCCGGCGCGCCCCCCTCCTCGGTAGGGCCGGTGCGCGCCCGGTCCTCGGCCTGCTGCTCGCGCCCCTGGGCGTCGCCGGTTACGTGCTGTGGGTCGGTCACCGCACCGGCAAGGGCCCGCTCGGCTATCTCGACGTGCAGGCCGGCTGGCGCAACGGCTTCGACGGCGGCCACGCCTTCGCCCGCTTCGTCGCCGGCAAGTTCACGTCGCTCCCGTCCGTGCCGGCGGGGCTCGGGCTGGTCCTCGGCGTCGCCCTGGTGGTCTGGCTGTACGCCGTCTGCGTGCGGCGGCGCCAGCCGCTGCCGCTGCTGGTGTACGCCGGGGCCGTGACCGCGCTCGCCCTGTGCGCGTCGAGCTACTTCGGCTCGAAACCGCGCCTGCTGATGCCCGCCTTCCCGCTGCTGCTGCCCCTCGCCCTGGGCCTGGCCCGGTGGCGTGCACCCAGGTCGGCGCTGGTGGTGGGGGTGCTGGCGGTGGCCTCGGCGGTGTACGGGGCCGTCTGGCTGAACGGCTCCGGTCCGCCGTGACCCCCGGTGAGCGGCCGGGGAATTCCGCGCCATGCCCCGGTGAACGAATTCAAAAGCGGCATAAACCCGCCACCGGAATGATCAAAGGAATTGAAGGCCGCCATCGGCGGCGATTGCGGATTCCACAAAAATAAACCCCCCGTTGAGAGGAATGCCACATCACATCGTCATCACAAAGCCGCTGAATCGACGGGGTTCCGAGCTCACTCGCTGTAACGTCGATTGGGTGCGTACCGAACGGAAGCCCACCCGTCTGGACCGGGTGTTCGCCAGGCTGGATCGTGAGCCGGAACGACCGGCCCATATCGACGTGCCGAGGATGAGCCGGCACCGCATCGTGCTCTTCGCGGCGACCCTGGCCTTCTACGGGGCGATCGTGTGGGCCGTGCTGATCACCTCCTGGCTGGTCCGGCTCGACTGGCAGGTCATGTTCTTCCGGCCGTACCAGCAGTGGTCGGAGATCCACTGGTTCGTCGACTACTACGTGGTGCTCGGCCAGCGCGGCCCGACCGCCGTGATGGTCGCGGCCTGGCTGGGCTGGCGCTCCTGGCGGCAGCACACCCTGCGCCCGCTGCTCGCGCTCGGCGTCTCGCTGCTGCTGCTGAACGTCACGGTCGGCGCCGCCAAGTACGGCATGGGCCGCCTGGGGCCGCACTACGCGACCGAGATCGGCTCGAACGAGATGTGGCTCGGCGGCGATATATTTCCGAGCGGTCACACCGCCAACGCCGTGGTGACCTGGGGGATTCTGGCCTACCTGGCCTCCACCCCGAGAGCGCGCCGCTATCTGTCCGCCCTGTCCGCGGTGACCTCGCTCGGCGTCGGGCTGGCCACCGTCTACCTCGGTACGCACTGGCTGAGCGACGTGCTCCTCGGCTGGGCCGCGGGGTTGCTGATCCTGCTGGCGCTGCCCTGGTTCGAGCCGCTGATCGCCCGCGCCGAGGCCTTCCTCTTCGGCCTGCGCGACCGGTGGCGCACCGGCCGCGGCCAGGAGCGCGCGGCACCGGGGCCCGCTCCTCTCGCGGCGCCGGCCGCGCTCGCGCCGTGCGCCGCGGAGCAGGAGGGCGCCACGGCCCGCGAGCCGGTCTCCGCGGCCCGCTCGCCCCGGGCGCCCGTCTACCTGGCCCCGGGGCCGCACACGATCCGCTCGGAGCGCACACCGGTCACCCCGGCGGGCAGCCGCCGCCCGCCGCACCCGGAGCGGCACCCGCGCGGCACGGCCTCGACGGCCCGCCCGCTGACGGGCGGCTGACCGGGCCGGCACGGCGCCGGGGACGGTACGCACCACCCACCCCGTGACGGCGGTGGCGCCCCGCCGCCCCCGGGGGGCCCCGGGCCCCCGCCCCCCCCCGCGCGGGCCGCCGCCCCCCCGCCCCCCCCCCCCCCCCCCCCCC
>NZ_JBFATO010000022.1:0-39926 GCF_040678355.1 Streptomyces sp. NPDC052701 | reverse complement strand
GCGCGGTCCGGCCCGGCGGGCCGGGCGCGGGGGCCGCCCCCCCCCCCCCCCCCCGTGAGGGGGCGGGCCCCGGCTCCCCTGAGGGGAGCCGGGGCCATCGCCGTCAGCCGTCGGGTCAGCCCTTCCAGGCCCGCGCCACCCGGCCGTCCCTGACCTCGAAGTTCAGCCGGCCCACGCGGTACTCCATGGTGATGATCGCCCCCGGCGGCAGCGAACGCACCGCCGACCAGCCCCGCTCACGCGCGAGGCGCTCCGCCCGGTCGGCGTCGAGGCCGACGTAGGCGTCCGGGCTGTCCTTCGGTTCGGCGGGCGGTGTCGGAATGGATGCCATGCGGCCACGCTATGCCCTGCCCGGCGGGCGGGGAAGGCGAGGCCGGGAACACCGGGCGCACGTTCCCCGCGCGTCACACTTCTGTCACAAGCCCACGACAGCTGTTTCGACTGCGGTCCGTCACACGGATGGGCGGTCCCGTACGTCTTCCGCAGACATTCGATCACGATTTCCACGTATCGAACGGACCCTTCGAAAAGCCCGGCCGAAAACGCCCGGAGAAGTCCTCCCGGTCCCCGTTCCATTCCGGCGCCGCGGCGGACCGCGCGGGCCATAGGCCGCACAGGAAATGCACCGGCCCGGCACAGCGGCCACGGCACCCCGCCGCCGGGGCACGACGGGGCGGGCATCGTGACGGAAGGCCGCGGGTCCGTGTGGCGCGTGCTCCGGCGGGCCCGGTGCGCGCCGGGCGGAGGCGTCCGTGCGGGACGCCCGGGCGGTGCGCCGGCCTGCTCCGGCGGGAGTGACGGCGGTGAGGACGGGGCCGGAGGCGGGGGCGGGGACGGAGGCGGGGCGGAGGCAAAGGCGGCCCGCCGGGCCCGCGCCGAGGGCCCCGGGCGGGCCGGGAACCGGGCGGGGCCCGGTCCCCGGCGCGGGGAACGGTTCAGATCTCCAGGCGCTGCCCGGGCACGATCACATGGGGATCGTCGCCGATGACGGCCCGGTTGGCGGCGTACAGGCGCTGCCAGGTGGTCCCGTGCCGGGCGGCGATGCCGCTCAGCGTGTCGCCCTCGCGGACGACGTGGCCGCCGCGGGACGAGCCGCGGCCGGCGTGGCCCGCGGCGCGCTCCGGCGCCTTCGCCGGCGGCTCGGACGGGGCCGGCCGCGCCGTGGCCGGCCCGGCGGCGGGCGCGGCGGGCGCACTGCCGTACGCCCCGGCCCGCGCCGCGCAGGTCGGCCAGGCGCCCCACCCCTGGGCGCGCTGGACCTCGGTGGCGACGGCGATCTGCTGCCGCCTGGTCGCCCGGTCGGCGGTCGGCGCGTAGGCCGTGCCGCCGTACGCGCGCCAGGTGGGGGCGGAGAACTGGAGTCCGCCGTAGTAGCCGTTGCCGGTGTCGATGTGCCAGTCGCCGCCGCTCTCGCACCGGGCGATGCGGTCCCACACCGCACCGTCCGCCGCCGCGGCGTCGCCGGCCGCGGCCAGCAGTCCCAGGGGCGCGAGCAGCGCGGCCCCGGCGAGGACCGCCGTCGTACGGGCCCGTGGCGGACGCGGCTGCGTCCCGCGGGCGTTGTCGCGGGTGGTGCCGGCGCATTCGGACATCTGGTCCCCTCCCCAAGAACCCGGGCTCCCCCGGGGCGGAACGCCACCGACGCGCAGGGGCGCGTGGGCGCGTCCGCCCCCGTCCGCCGGCCCCACCCGCCGGCCGTGCTTCGGACCGGCCGGCGGTGCGGCCCGCGGACGTACCCGAGCGGTGCTCGTTGCACACGGCGGAGGAATGCAGGCAGTCCGCCCGGCCGGTCTCAACCCGTTCCCCGTCGTTCCAGGCCAGTTGTCCGTTACCGGTGGTATCGGCGTTTTCCGGACACCCACTTCATTCATTGATTTCAGGATTTGTCGACCAGCCTCCTCGCTGATCTGTGACCCACTTCACTTCACCAACGCCGTTGGCGGCGCGACCAGTTGACGGTGAGTGCCTGATTCCGCGGTGGACGTGACCCTGCGCGCAGGATGGTTCGATTCCGTTCGCAGTGGGGCGTGACTCCCGCCACAGATCGTCCGTTGTCTTCTTCATGAACCGGGGACCCACCCCGGGCCACGGGCCGGGAGCCACCCGGCCTTCGCCACGCACCGCATCCCGAGGGAGCCACCCGTGCCGCGCATGCTCGACGTCAGCGACGAGGTCCGCGCCGAGATCGGCGACGAAGAAGCCGACCGCCTGCTCGCCGGAGAGACCGCCCCGGGCGGTTACGACTGCACGTCCTGCCGCACTCCGGGCGACTCCGAGCAGGAGCGCACCAGCACCGTGCTGTTCGTCGGGGACGAGACCGCCGTCCTCGCCTTCGCCCACTCCGGCTGCCTGCCCTCGCAGGTCGTCAAGGTCACCGAGGAGCAGCTCCGGGGCGCCGTGAAGTCCATCACCGGCGACTCGGCCGACCCGGAGCCCGACCGGGTCGCGCCCGAGCAGGCCGTGCTCGGCGTGACCAGCGGACTGGTCCTGATCGCCGGGGAACTTCACCCGGCCCTGGTCGTCGAGCCGACCGCGCCCATCGTGCGGCCCGGCGCGACCGGCACCGGCGACGACTTCCTGCCGCTCCTCGTCGAGCAGGGCTTCATGCCCCTGACCGAGCTGTCCGCCGTACCGTCCGTGCTGCACGGCTGGTCCGTGCTGCTGGCCATGGGCCGGCTGCACGCCGTGCTGCAGCCCGGCACGAACGGCGGCCGGCCGGTGGCCTGGTGGCAGGCGCACCAGCCCCTCCAGGTCACGGAGGGCTGGCGCACGGCCGCCAACAAGCACCAGCAGGTCCTGCTGTTCGCCGCCCCGGTCGGCTCGATCGGCCACCAGCCGCGCGAGGACCTGATGCGGGACGCGCTGGACAGGGCCGCGGCGAACGGGAAGCTGGTCGCGGCGGCGCTGCCGCTCGCCGGCACCTGAGCGGCCCGAGGCCCGCCCGTACCGCCGCGGACCGCATCCCTTGGACCACGGGGTCGTTTGGACATACGTGCACGCATACGACGTTCCCCGCCGCCCGTCCCTGTCGTCGGTCCCTCCCCCCGGCTCCCGGCTCCGCCCGGGCAGGGAGGTGTCCCCGGCGCGGCCGTCCCAGGACTCCCGGGGCGGCCCCTCGGCCACACCGATCTACGACGCGCTCTACGCCGAGTACGTCAAGTCCTTCCGCTCGCTGCCGGGCGACCGCAGCGGCGAGGAGAAGCTGGGCTTCACGGCCTTCGGGTACCTCCCGCACAGCACGGGTCCGTACGGCGGACTCGGCCCGGAACCAGCCGGCGGCCCGGCGGGCGGCTCGTACAGCGCCTACAGCGCGGGAGCGCACAGCGCCCGCCACGGCGGGCAGCAGCCGCAGTGGCAGCGGGTGGCGGCGGTCGGCACGCAGGACACCGGGATGCACCACGTCCCGGCCGCGCTGCCACCGGCCCGGCGCGGTGACGGGTGACCGCGCGGCGGACATGACGGAAGGGCGGCCCTCGCAGGGGCCGCCCTTCCGCCATGTCCGCCGCGCGCGCTACTTCTTCTTCGCGCCGCGCTTCTCGCGCACCCGCACCGAGATGTGGATCGGCGTCCCCTCGAAGCCGAACTCCTCGCGCAGCCGCCGCTCGATGAAGCGGCGGTAGCCCGCCTCGATGAAGCCGGAGGCGAACAGGACGAACCGCGGGGGCTTGGTGCCCGCCTGGGTGCCGAACAGGATGCGGGGCTGCTTGCCGCCCCGGACCGGGTGCGGGTGGGAGGCGACCAGCTCGCCGAGGAAGGCGTTCAGCCGGCCCGTCGGTACACGGGTCTCCCAGCCCGCCAGGGCCGTCTCGATCGCCGGGACCAGCTTCTCCATGTGCCGGCCGGTGCGCGCCGAGACGTTCACCCGCGGCGCCCACGCCACCTGGCCGAGCTCGGTCTCGATCTCCCGCTCCAGGTAGTAGCGGCGCTCCTCGTCGAGAGTGTCCCACTTGTTGAACGCGAGGACGAGCGCGCGGCCCGCCTCGACGGCCATGGTGACGATGCGCTGGTCCTGCACCGAGATCGACTCGGAGGCGTCGATGAGGACGACGGCGACCTCGGCCTTCTCCACGGCGGCGGCGGTGCGTAGCGAGGCGTAGTAGTCGGCGCCCTGCTGGAGGTGGACGCGCTTGCGGATGC
Source organism: Streptomyces sp. NPDC052701 (assembly GCF_040678355.1). Classification (NCBI taxonomy): domain Bacteria; kingdom Bacillati; phylum Actinomycetota; class Actinomycetes; order Kitasatosporales; family Streptomycetaceae; genus Streptomyces; species Streptomyces sp. NPDC052701. The sequence goes on along the minus strand of NZ_JBFATO010000022.1, from coordinate 35,789 downwards.
CGGCCGTGTCGACGAACTTCCAGGTCCTGCCGCCGAGTTCGATCAGCTCGTCGACCGGGTCGCGGGTGGTGCCGGCCAGTTCGTTGACGACGACGCGCTCCTCGCCGGCCACCTTGTTCAGCAGCGAGGACTTGCCGACGTTCGGCCGGCCGATGAGGGCCACCCGGCGCGGGCCGCCGACGCCGCCCCCGCCGAACGTCTCGCGGGGCGCCTCCGGCAGCACCTCCAGGACCTTGTCGAGCATGTCGCCGGTGCCGCGGCCGTGCAGCGCGGAGACCGGGTAGGGCTCGCCGAGCCCCAGCGACCACAGGTAGGCCGCGTCGGCCTCGCCGCTGGGTCCGTCCACTTTGTTGGCGCACAGCACGACCGGCTTGCCGGCCTTGCGCAGCAGCCGTACCACCGCCTCGTCGGTGTCGGTGGCGCCGACCTTGGCGTCCACGACGAAGACGACCGCGTCGGCGGCCTCGATGGCGTACTCGGCCTGCGCGGCGACGGAGGCGTCGATGCCGAGGACGTCCTGCTCCCAGCCGCCGGTGTCGACGACCTTGAAGCGGCGGCCCGCCCACTCGGCCTCGTAGGTGACGCGGTCGCGGGTGACGCCCGGCTTGTCCTCGACGACCGCCTCGCGGCGGCCGATGATGCGGTTCACCAGGGTCGACTTGCCGACGTTGGGGCGTCCCACGACGGCGAGGACGGGCAGCGGGCCGTGCCCGGCCGCCTCGATCGCGCCCTCGACGTCCTCGGGGTCGAAGCCCTCCTCCGCGGCGAGCTCCATGAACTCCGCGTACTCGGCGTCGCCGAGCGCCCCGTGGTCGTGCCCGTGCGCGTCCTCGTACGCGTCCGGGCCGTCGGGCTGGATGTGGTCGTTCATGAAGTCGGTACCTCGTCGTTCGGTGTGGTGGTCGGTGGACCGCCCGGTCCGGGGTGATCCACTACTCAGTGTCGCCCGGCGGCCGGCCGGCCGCCCGGCGTTTTCCGGGTGCCCTCAGACGCCCGGGTCCGGCCGGCGGCCGGTGAGTCCTCTGGCGTGCTCCAGGTGCGCGGTGAGCTGCTTCTGGATGCGTTCGGTCGCCTCGTCCAGCGCCTTGCGCGTACGCCGCCCGCTGCCGTCGCCCGCCTCGAAGGGCTCCCCGAAGACGACGTCGACGCGGGACCGCAGGGGAGGCAGCCCCTTTATCAACCGTCCGCGCCGCTCGGAACTTCCCAGCACCGCGACCGGGACGATCGGGGCGCCGCTGCGGACCGCGAAGTAGGCGAGCCCGGCGCGCAGCGAGGCGAAGTCTCCCTCGCCCCGGGTCCCCTCGGGAAAGATCCCGAGCACCCCGCCGTCGTCCAGCACGCCCAGCGCCCGGCTGATCGCCGTGCGGTCGGTGGTGTCCCGGTCCACCTTCAGCTGGCCGATGGCGGTCAGGAACGGGCCGAGCGGGCCGACGAACGCCTCCTTCTTGATCAGGAAGTGCGTCGGCCGGGGCGCGACGCCCATGACCATGGGGCCGTCGATGTTGTGCGAGTGGTTGACGGCGAAGATCACCGGGCCGGTCGCGGGGACCTTCCAGGCGCCGAGCACGCGCGGCTTCCACAGCCCGTACATCAGGCCGACGCCGATGCGCCGCCCGACGTCGGCGCTCTTGTGCGAGGGCACGGACGGCGAGGTCACTTTCCGGCCCGCTTCTCCTCGACGAGGGTGACGACGCACTCGACGACCTGCGCCAGCGTGAGCTCGGTGGTGTCCACCTCGACGGCGTCGTCCGCCTTGGCCAGCGGAGAGGTCTTGCGGCTGGAGTCGGCCGCGTCCCGCTTGATCAGGGCCTCGCGGGTGGCGTCGACGTCGGCGCCCTTCAGCTCGCCGCTGCGGCGGGCCGCGCGGGCCTCCGCGGAGGCGGTGAGGAAGATCTTGAGGTCGGCGTCGGGCAGCACGGTGGTGCCGATGTCCCGGCCCTCGACGACGATGCCGGTCACCGCGGAGGCCGCGATGGCCCGCTGCAGCTCGGTGATCCGGGCCCGCACCTCGGGCACCGCGCTGACCGCGCTGACCTTGGAGGTGACCTCCTGGGTGCGGATCGGGCCGGCGACGTCGACGCCGTCGACCGTGATGGTCGGCTCGTGCGGGTCGGTGCCGGAGACGATCTCCGGCTTGCCGGCCGCGGCGGCGATCGCGGCCGGGTCGTCGGTGTCGATGCCGTTGTTCACCATCCACCAGGTGATCGCCCGGTACTGGGCGCCGGTGTCCAGGTAGCTCAGGCCGAGCTGCGCCGCCACGGCCTTCGACGTGCTCGACTTGCCCGTACCGGAGGGGCCGTCGATGGCGACAATCACTGGCGTGGCGCTTTCCACAGTGGGGACCTTCCTGGACCTGACCGGCGGGGAACGGGGCACGGGCGCCCCGGACAAGGTTACTGGGTGCGCGTCCCCCGATCGGCCGTGCCCGGGGGACGCGCACCCCGGCCCGCTACTGCCGGATCGCCCAGCCCCGCTCGCGCAGCGCGGCGGTCAGCACCGGCACGGCCTTCGGCTCGACCATGAGCTGGACGAGGCCGGCCTGCTGGCCCGTCGCGTGCTCGATGCGCACGTCCTCGACGTTGACGCCGGCCATCCCCGCGTCGGCGAAGATGCGGGCCAGCTGCCCGGGCTGGTCGTCGATGAGAACGGCCACCGTCTCGTAGACCCGGGGCGCGGACCCGTGCTTGCCGGGCACGCGCACTTGGCCCGCGTTGCCGCGCCGCAGCACGTCCTCGATGCCGGCGGTGCCCTTGCGGCGCTCGTCCTCGTCGTGGGACTGCAGCGCGCGCAGCGCCCGCACGGTCTCCTCCAGGTCGGCGGCGACGTCGGTGAGCAGGTCGGCGACCGGCCCGGGGTTGGCGGAGAGGATGTCGATCCACATCCGGGGGTCGGAGGCGGCGATCCGGGTCACGTCCCGGATGCCCTGCCCGCACAGCCGTACGGCCGCCTCCTCGGCGTGCTGCAGGCGCGCGGCGACCATGCTGGAGACCAGGTGCGGCATGTGGGAGACGAGGGCGACGGCACGGTCGTGCGCGTCGGCGTCCATCACCACGGGCACGGCCCTGCAGTGCGAGACCAGCTCCAGGGCGAGGTTCAGCACCTCGGTGTCGGTGTCCCGGGTCGGGGTCAGCACCCAGGGACGGCCCTCGAAGAGGTCGCCGGTGGCGGCCAGCGGGCCGGACTTCTCCCGGCCGGACATGGGGTGGGTGCCGATGTACGCCGAGAGGTCCAGGCCGCGGGCCTCCAGTTCGCGGCGCGGGCCCCCCTTGACGCTGGCGACGTCCACGTAGCCGCGGGCCGCGCCGCGCCGCATGGCCCCGGCGAGCACGTCCGCCACGTGCGCGGGCGGGGCCGCGACGATCGCAAGGTCGACGGGACCCTCCGGGGACCGGTCCGTGCCGGCGCCGAGCGCCGCCGCCGTACGGGCCTGCTCCGGGTCGTGGTCGGCGAGGTGGACGACGACGCCCCGCTGGGTCAGGGCGAGGGCGGCGGACGTGCCGATGAGGCCGGTGCCGATGACGAGTGCGGTCCTCACTGGGCGATGTCCTTGCGCAGGGCGGCAGCGGCACCGAGGTAGACGTGCGCGATGTCGGAGCGGGGCTTGTCGGACTCGATGTGCGCGAGGACCCGGACGACACGGGGCATGGCGCCCTCGACGTCCAGCTCCTGGGCGCAGATCAGGGGCACGTCGACGATGCCGAGCTTGCGGGCGGCGGCGGCCGGGAAGTCGCTGTGCAGGTCGGGCGTGGCAGTGAACCAGACGCTGATCAGGTCGTCCGCGGTGAGGCCGTTGCGCTCCAGGAGAGCCGTGAGCAGGGCCCCCACCTGCTCGTCCATGTGGCCGGCCTCGTCCCGTTCCAGTTGGACGGCGCCCCGGACCGCTCGTACCGCCACGGCGATGCTCCTTGCTGACGTGTGGGTGTTGTCTGCCCGTCCAGCCTAGTCAGCCCGCGTCGTGCGGGTGCGCGGCGCCCGCCGGGTGAGACGGGCGGCACTCCCGGTGCGCGTGCCGGGCGCGGCACGTCGGCGGGACACGCCGGGCGCCGGGCGCGTGGACCGCGCGTTACGCGGCGCTTCCTCCCCTGAGGTTCCTCCCCGCGTGCCTGCGGTGCCCGGACGCCGTCGCTCCGCTCAAAGCGGGCGTCCGGCCGGCCGCTGCCCGAGGAGCGCGTCGCGGTGGGGAACATCCGATCCGCCCGGCGTGAGGTGCCGCGTACGCTCCCGGGCATGCACCCCGAAACCCTGGTACGCGACCACACGGTCTACGCCTGCGTCATGGGCTCGCGTGCCTTCGGCCTGGCGACGGACGGCAGCGACACCGACCGGCGGGGTGTGTTCCTCGCCCCCACACCCCTGTTCTGGCGCTTCGACAAGCCGCCGACGCACGTCGAGGGCCCGGCCGAGGAACAGTTCAGCTGGGAGCTGGAACGGTTCTGCCAGCTGGCCCTGCGCGCCAACCCCACCGTCCTGGAGTGCCTGCACTCCCCGCTCGTGGAGTACGCCGACGCCACCGGCCGCGAACTGATCGCCCTGCGCGAGGCGTTCCTCTCCCGCCGGGTCCACGAGACGTTCGCCCGGTACGCCCACGGTCAGCGCCGCAAGCTGGAGGCGGACGTCCGCAACCACGGCTCTCCGCGCTGGAAGCACGCGATGCACCTGCTGCGGCTGCTGACGAGCGCCCGCGACCTGCTGCGCACCGGCACGCTCACCCTCGACGTCGGCGACCGGCGCGAGCCGCTGCTGGCGGTGAAGCGCGGCGAGGTGCCCTGGCCGGACGTCGAGTCCTGGATGACCCGCCTGGCGGCGGAGGCCGAGCGGGCCGTCCACCGCAGCCCGCTCCCGGCGGAGCCGGACCGGCGGCGCGTGGAGGACTTCCTGGTCCGCGTCCGCCGTGCCTCAGCGCTCCAGGCGGACGCGGACGACGAGGTCGTGCAGGGCGTCGTGGGCGGTGGGCGCCTCCGGCAGGCCTGACGCCTGCCGGGCCTCCTCCAGCGTGCCGTGCAGCTCCTCCACGTCGGCCCGCACGCGCGCGTGGCCAACGTCCGCGGCCCCGTGCTCCCGCTCCGCCTTGGCCGCGACCAGCTCCGGCAGGTAGGCGGGCGCGTCGACCTCCCCGAGCAGGGACGGCAGATGGGCCTGCACCTCGCCGCTGCGCATCAGGTGGATGCCGGTCAGCAGGACGCGGAAGGTGTACAGCAGCGGCTTGAGCTCGCCGGTCCTCTCGAACAGCCGCCACTGCGTGGCCGCGAACCCCCGGTAGTGGTGGGCGTGGTGGCGGGTGAGGACGCCGGGCGCGAGCGCGGCCAGTTCCCGGTGGGCGTCGGTGGTGTGCACGACCAGCGGCGACAGCAACTGCTCCAGCACGTAGCCGTTGCGGCGCAGCATCAGCCGTACGAACTTGCGCAGGTCGTGCGTGACCAGGTCCATCTCGACGCCGTCCCGGTCCCACATCCTCGACCGCGTCTCCTCGGGCTCGCGCAGCCCGACGAGGGCGGCGGCCGGCAGCAGGTGCACGCCCCGCAGGTCCACGTCCGAGTCGCGGGACGGGAAGCCGTAGAGGTGGGCGCCGGAGACGGTGGCGAACAGCACGGGGTCGGGCTGCTCGGCCACCACGCGGCTCAGGTCGGTGTCCAGGGCGTCGATCACCGCTCAAGCCTCCCAGAGCGCCCCGAGGGCCGGCAGGCCGCCCCGGTGTCCGACGCGGCCGGCCCACACGGCCGGCCAGGCCTCCGCGCCCGGGCGCGCTCCCTGGAAGGCGCCGGCCGGGCAACGGGGCGGCGCCCGGGGCCGGTTCGGTGAAGCCCGGGGCGGCGAGCGCCGTGCGGCGGAAGCCGGGCCGGTCGGGCACGGTGCCCCACACGGTCTCGTGGACCTGCCGGAGCCCGCCCGGGGCGGCCTCGGGCGGGCAGAAGGCGGTGGCGGGGGCAGGTGTACTCGAACTCGGCGCCGACGCGTTCGCGGGCGTCGGCCAGGATCCGGTCGTGGCCGGAGGCGAGCGGCCCGGCCGTGTCGTACGGCGCCCGGCGGGCCTGGGCCGCGTCGCTGCCCCGGGTGCCTCGGGCGCGTCGGGCAGCAGCGCGGCGAACGCGACGGACACGGCCCGCATCCGGGCGTCGCGGCCCGGCTCGCCGCAGGTCCGCGGCCGCTCCGGGTGCGGTCCGCAGGCGCCGGACAGGCCGGTCTCCCCGGCGCGTTCGCGCCGTCTCGGCGGACACGCCGGGCCGCACGAATCCGCCGGGCAGCGCCCGGTGGCCCGTGTACGGCTCCCGGTCGCGTTCGACGAACAGGACGCGCGGCGTGTCCCCGCGGACCGTGAACACGGCGCGGCCGACGGTGACGGCGAAGGGCTCGTGGGCGTGCTTGTCGTACCCGTCCACGAGCGGCGCCCCCTTTCGTGGTCGCGGTGACTACGAAAGGGGGCGCCGGTGCGTCACAGACCTCAGAGGTCGACTTCCTTCATCAGCATCCCGACCTCGGTGTTGGACAGCCGCCGCAGCCAGCCCGACTTCTGGTCGCCCAGGGCGATCGGACCGAAGGCGGTGCGCACCAGCTTGTCGACCGGGAAGCCGGCCTCCGCGAGCATGCGGCGCACGATGTGCTTGCGGCCCTCGTGGAGGGTGACCTCCACCAGGTAGTTCTTGCCGGTCTGCTCGACGACCCGGAAGTGGTCCGCGCGGGCGTAGCCGTCCTCCAGCTGGATGCCGTCCTTGAGCTTCTTGCCCAGGTCGCGCGGGATGGGGCCGACGATGTGCGCGAGGTAGGTCTTCTTCACGCCGTACCTCGGGTGGGTCAGCCGGTGCGCGAGCTCGCCGTGGTTGGTGAGCAGGATGACGCCCTCGGTCTCGGTGTCGAGCCGGCCGACGTGGAAGAGCCGGGTCTCGCGGTTGGTGACGTAGTCGCCCAGGCACTGCCGCCCCTCGGGGTCCTCCATCGTGGAGACGACGCCGGCGGGCTTGTTCAGCGCGAAGAACTGGTAGCGCTGCGTGGCGACGGTCAGCCCGTCGACCTTGATCTCGTCCTTCTCGGGGTCGACGCGCCGGCCCTGCTCCAGGACGATCTCGCCGTTCACCTCGACGCGTGCCTGCTCGATCAGTTCCTCGCAGGCGCGCCGGGAGCCGTAGCCGGCGCGCGCGAGCACCTTCTGCAGCCGCTCGCCCTCCTGCTCGGCGCCGGGGAAGGTCTTGGGGAGCTTGACCTCCTTCCTCCCGGCGTACCGCTCCCGGTTGCGCTCCTCGATCTGCGCCTCGTACTCGCGGGGGCGCGCCGGTGCCGTGCGCCCGCGCTGCCCGGGCTTCTTCGGACCGCCCTGGGCGCCGCCGCGCCCGGACTTGGGGCCGTCCTTCGTGGCCCCGGGGCCCACGTCGTAGCGGCGCTCCTCGGGGCGGGGCTTGCGGGGGCGGCCCTGCCCCTGCTTGTCGTCCCTGCTGTTGCCGGCGCCGCGGTGGTTGCCGCGCCCGCCGTGTCCGCCGTTCCTGCCGCTGCTTCGCATCAAAGTTCCGTCTGGTCGTCTACGTCTACGTCGTCGGTACCCGGCATCACCGGGGTGCCCGGGCCGTCATCGGGTGCGTCCGGGTCGAACGACGGAACGCCCTCCTGGGTCTCGGCCTCGATCGCCTCCGCCTCCGGGAGGAAGGGCGCGAGCTCCGGGAGCTCGTCCAGACCGCGCAGGCCCATCCGCTCCAGGAAGTAGTTCGTCGTCCTGTACAGGATCGCACCTGTTTCGGGTTCCGCGCCCGCCTCCTCGACCAGTCCCCGTTGCAGGAGGGTGCGCATCACGCCGTCGCAGTTGACTCCGCGGACGGCGGAGACCCGGCTGCGGCTGACCGGCTGGCGGTAGGCGACCACCGCCAGCGTCTCCAGCGCGGCCTGCGTGAGGCGGGCGGTCCGGCCGTCCAGGACCAGGCTCTCGACGGCGGACGCGTAGGCGGCGCGGGTGTAGAACCGCCAGCCGCCCGCGACGAACCGCAGCTCGAAGCCGCGCCCCTGCGCGGTGTACTCGTCGGCCAGTTCCCGCAGCGCGTCCGCGACCTGCCGCCTGGGCCGCTCCAGGATCCTCGCCAGGTGCTCCTCGGCCGCGGGCTCGTCCGCGACCATGAGCATCGCCTCCAGGGCGGGCTTGAGGTCGAGGTCCGCGGCGGCGCGCGGCCCGGCCGGCCCCCCGGTCGTCTCCTCGCTCACGGCTTCCTCTCCTCCCCCGGCGGCTCGGGCGGCCGGTCGAACTCGTCGGTGACGGCCGGCGTCTCGTCCCCGTCCCCGCCGGTCCAGCGCACGGTCAGCTCGCCGAGCGCGCTCTCCTGCTCCAGGGCCACGGCCTTCTCGCGGTACAGCTCCAGCAGGGCCAGGAACCGGGCCACGACGGTGAGGGTGTCGTCGGTGTCCGCCACGAGCGTGCGGAAGCTCGCCTCCCCCAGCTCCCTGAGCCGCTCGACCACGATCCCGGCCTGCTCCTGCACGCTGACCAGCGGTGCGTGGATGTGCTCGACGTACACCCGCGGCTCGGGCTTGGGCTGCATCGCCTTCACGGCGAGCCTGGCGAAGCCCTCCGGGCCGATGCTGATGACGACCTCGGGCAGCAGCTCGGCGTGCCCGGGTTCGAGTCCGACGGTGCGCGGGTGGCGGCGGGCCTCCTGGTCGAGCCGGTGGCTGAAGACGTCCGCGACCTGCTTGTACGCGCGGTACTGGAGCAGCCGCGCGAACAGCAGGTCCCGGGCCTCCAGCAGGGCCAGGTCGGCCTCGTCCTCCACCTCGGCGGCGGGCAGCAGCCGGGCGGCCTTGAGGTCGAGCAGGGTGGCGGCGACCACCAGGAACTCGGTCGCCTGGTCCAGGTCCCAGTCCGGTCCCATGGCCCGGATGTGCGCCATGAACTCGTCGGTCACCTTCGACAGGGCGACCTCGGTGACGTCCAGCTTGTGCTTGGAGATCAGCTGGAGGAGCAGGTCGAAGGGCCCCTCGAAGTTGGAGAGGCGGACCTTGAACACGCCGTCGCCGGGCTCGCCGCCGCCGGACGCCTCCACACGTGCTCCGGGCGCCGGTCCCGGCTCCGGGGCGACGGCCTCGGGCCGGGGGCCGGGCCCCGGCTCCCGTTCCGGTGCGGCGGCCCCGCGCTCCGGCCGCGCGGCGGCGGGCCCCGGCTCCGGAGCGACGGACCCGGGCACCGGTTCGGCAGGCGCCCCGGGCGCCGGCACCGCCCCTGCCGCCTCCGCCGCCCCTTCCGACGGAGCCGCCTGCGCGGCCGCCGGCCCCCTCCCCAGCGCACGCCGGCGGCCGGCCGGGCCGGGAGGAGGGGCAGGGTCACCGTTCGAGGTCATGGCCCCCGCAGGCTACCGCTACCGCCCGCGCAGCCGCCGTACGAGGATGCTGGCGTCCCCACGGGCCTCCAGGTCGGCGAGGACCACGGCGACCGCCTCACGGACGATCCGGCCCCGGTCGACGGCCAGTCCGTGCTCGCCGCGGAGCACGAGACGGGCGTGCTCCAGGTCCATGAGCTCCTCGGCCGACACGTACACCGTGATCTTCTCGTCGTGCCGCTCACGGCCGCTGGGGCGGCGCGTGGCGGTCCGGCCGCGCTTGCGCGGTGCCGCCCCGGCGGAGGCGGCCGGCGCGGCGGCAGAACCTTCCTGCGCCGCCTGGCGCCGCGCCGGGCGGTCCGCGCCCGCCGCGGAACGGCTGCGCGACTCCCCGGCCTCGGCCGCCTCGGCGGCGACGTGCTCCGCGCCCTCGCCGTCGCCGCCCTGCACGGGCACCGACTGCGGCGCGTCCTCCGCGGCCACCGCGTCGCCCTCCCCCGCGGGAGCGGGCACCCGGGCGTCGCCGTTGGCGCGCCGGGGCGTGGACGGCTGCAGCGCCGTTCCCCCTGTCGTGCGGAAGAGTTCGTCGGCCCCCGGCAGACTCACTCGGCGTGACACCGGGCGAGCACCTCCCTGGCGAGCTGACGGTAGGCGGCGGCACCGACGGAGTTGGAGGCGTACGTGGTGATCGGCTCACCGGCGACCGTGGTCTCCGGGAAGCGGACCGTGCGCCCGATGACCGTGTGGTAGACGTGGTCGTCGAACGCCTCGACGACACGCGCGAGCACCTCGCGGCTGTGCACCGTGCGCGAGTCGTACATCGTGGCGAGGATCCCGTCGAGCTCCAGCTCCGGGTTGAGCCGCTCCTGGACCTTCTCGATGGTCTCCGTCAGCAGCGCCACCCCGCGCAGCGCGAAGAACTCGCACTCCAGCGGCACGATCACCTTGTGCGCGGCCGTCAGCGCGTTGACCGTGAGCAGGCCGAGCGAGGGCTGGCAGTCGATGACGACGAAGTCGTAGTCGGGCAGCAGCGGCTTCAGGGCCCGCTGCAGCGAGGACTCGCGGGCGACCTCGGAGACCAGCTGGACCTCGGCCGCCGACAGGTCGATGTTGCTGGGCAGCAGGTCCATGTTGGGGACCGCCGTCTTCAGCAGCACCTCGTCGGCCGACATCCCCCGCTCCATGAGCAGGTTGTAGACGGTGAGGTCGAGCTCCATCGGGTTGACGCCGAGTCCGACCGACAGCGCGCCCTGCGGGTCGAAGTCCACGAGCAGGACACGGCGTCCGTACTCCGCGAGCGCGGCGCCCAGGTTGATGGCCGACGTCGTCTTGCCGACGCCGCCCTTCTGGTTGCACATCGCGATGATCTTCGCGGGTCCGTGGTCGGTGAGCGGCCCGGGGATCGGGAAGTACGGCAGCGGGCGTCCGGTGGGCCCGATGCGCTCGCGGCGCTGGCGGGCCGCGTCGGGCGCGAGAGTGGCCGCGTACTCGGGGTCGGGCTCGTACTCCGCGTCGGGGTCGTAGAAGTGCCCCTCGGGCAGTTCGTCGTAGTCGGCGAAGTGGTTGTGGGGCGCGCCACTTCCGTCGCCGGCCATGGCGTTCACGTGATGGCCATCCATGCTCTGGTGTGCTGGGTGAGTCACCCCTGGACTCTGGCGACTCTGGTGGGCTGCGAAGGTGCGCACTGCGACGGAGCCGACAGCCTCGAACCCCGCGGAGCCCTGGCCCCGTGCAGGCGTTCCTGGTTGACCACCCCCGGGAGTAAATGTCGACTCATTCACAAGTCGTCTTACCTCCTTGGTGACCAGGAAACTTCTAGACAGGTCAGCGTGGCACCATGCCGACGGTTGGCGACTCTATGGCGTGTCGGCGGTCCGCAGCAACACAATCCGCCGGACCCGGCCCGATGTGTCGGCAATGAAACATCCCGCTGTCAAGGGCGTACGGCCGTCGCACGGCAGGTTTCACCGGTGTGCGAATCGGGTGAAGGGCCGCGTTCGAGACGAGTCGCCCGAGCGGCGCGAAGTGACCATACACACATCCGGCCGGACCTTCTCGGGCAAGGTCCGGCCGGATGCGCGGTGTTGACGAACGTTGTTGACGTATCGCCTTTGCCTGCGGATGACTTGATCCCGCCGGTCGCCCGCCGGTCAGCCGAGCAGCGAGTCCAGCTCCACGTGGTCCAGGCCGTGCGCCTCGGCGACCTCCTTGTAGACGACCTTGCCGTCGTGGGTGTTGAGACCCTTGGCGAGCGCGGGGTCGCGGCGCAGCGCCTCGACCCAGCCGTTGTTGGCGAGCGAGACGATGTACGGCAGCGTGGCGTTGGTGAGGGCGTTGGTGGAGGTGTTGGGCACCGCGCCGGGCATGTTGGCGACGCAGTAGAAGACCGACTCGTGGACCTTGAAGGTCGGCTCGGCGTGCGTGGTGGGACGGGAGTCCTCGAAGCAGCCGCCCTGGTCGATCGCGATGTCGACAAGGACACTTCCCGGCTTCATCCGGGACACCATCTCGTTGGTGACCAGCTTCGGGGCCTTGGCGCCGGGGATGAGCACCGCGCCGATGACGAGGTCGGCGTCGAGGACGGCCTTCTCCAGCTCGAAGGAGTTGGACATGATGGCCTTGACCTTCGTGCCGAAGATCCTGTCGGCCTCGCGCAGCTTGTTGATGTCGCGGTCGAGCAGGGTCACGTCGAAGCCCATGCCGACGGCGATCTGGGTGGCGTTCCAGCCGGAGACGCCGCCGCCGATCACGACCGCCTTGGCGGGGGTGACGCCCGGGACGCCGCCCGGCAGCACACCGCGGCCGCCGGCCGCGCGCATCAGGTGGTAGGCGCCGACCTGCGGGGCGAGCCGGCCCGCGACCTCGGACATGGGGGCGAGCAGCGGGAGCGCGCGGTTGGGCAGCTCCACCGTCTCGTAGGCGATCGCCGTGGTGCCGGACTCCAGCAGGGCGTCCGTGCACTCCTTGGAGGCGGCCAGGTGCAGGTAGGTGAAGAGCGTCTGGTCCTTGCGGAGGCGGTGGTACTCCTCGGCGATGGGCTCCTTGACCTTCAGCAGCAGGTCGGCGGCGGCCCACACCTCGTCGGCCGTCTCCAGGATCTGCGCACCGGCGGCGACGTACTCGGCGTCCGTGATCGAGGAGCCGGCCCCGGCGCCGCGCTCGATGACCACCTGGTGGCCGTTCCGCACCAGCTCGTGCACGCCGGCGGGGGTGATGGCCACCCGGAACTCGTTGTTCTTGACCTCGCGGGGAATGCCGACCTTCACGTCGATCACGGTCCTTGGCTCAGAGGGTATGGGTGTATTGCTAGACATACCCGGGCGCGCGTGGGCACACCGGGAGAGACCGCAGGAGAACGTGCGGCAGAGCCAGTCTAATGAAGGTGTTCCCGCTGTCTAGCCTTTCATTGCATCAATCTTCACCGGATGCACTGCGGATTTCGCAGGCGTTAGATCCTTGTTCCGGCTCCGAGTCGCCCCCGGAGGGCTCCAAGGGCCCCTCGTCGGCCTCCTCCTCCAGCATCCGCTCGGCCGCGGTCCGGTGCAGCCCGGCGGCCAGAGGATCCCCGAGGCGCTCCAGGGTGTCGGCCACGCGCAGGTGGAGCGCGGCCTGCAACCGCGTGTCCTCGGCCCGCCGCGCCCACTCCACGGCCTCCCGGCAGGTGCGCAGCGACTCCTCGGGCCGCCCCGCGTACTCCTGCACCCGGGCGATCTCGCTCAACGCCCGTGCCTGGGCGGCCAGATCACCGGTCCTGCGGTGCCCGGCAACCGCCGCGCGCCAGTTGCGCAGCGCCTCCCCGTAGCGCCCGGCGTAGGTGTGCGCGGCGGCGATCCGGCCGTACAGCCGGGCGGCGTCGGCGCGCTCGTCCCGGGCGAGCCGCTCGACCAGGGCCCGGCCGAACCAGTCGGCGGCCCGGTCGTAGTCGCCCAGCTCCAGGTGGGCACCGCCTACGGATTCCATCGCGCGGCCGGTCGCGTACGGGTCGTTCGCCTCGCGTCCGGCGTCCAGCGCGGCCCGGTAGCGCACCAGTGCCTCGGCCGTGCGGCCGGTCCGGGCGTCGAGGTCGCCGAGGTTCAGCAGGGCCGCGGCCTTCTCGCGGGGCAGGTCGCGGCGCTCGGCCACGTCGAGGACCAGGCTGTGGATGCCGTACAGGTCGGGTGCGGCGGCCTGGGTGCCGAAGTGGGCGGCCATCGCCCGCACGAGCTGGGCCATCAGGCGCCGGGCGAGGGTGTCCAGCTCCCCGTCGGCGACCGCGAGGCGGGCCGCGGCCAGCAGGGCGGGCCGGCGGATGCGCAGCCAGTCGGCGGCGGCCCGCGGGCTGGGGAAGCGCAGGGCGGCCGGCATGGCGAGGAGCTTCTCGCGGGCCTGTGGGCTGTCGGTCTCGGTGATCGCCCGGCAGGACTGCAGCAGCCGCACGTTCCGCTCCAGCATGCGGGCGCGGGCGAGCTGGAGCTCGGCGGGCCGGTCCTTGGCCGCGGCGACGGCGCGCAGCAGGGGGTACAGGCAGCCGGGCACCTCGTACTCCGGCAGCGGCGAGTCCACCGCGTGCAGGAAGCCCAGGGCGACGAAGTCGTCCAGGGCGGCGCGGGCGCTGTCCACCGGGCAGCCGGCGAGTGCGGAGGCGATCTGCGGGTCGACCAGGCCGGCGGGGGCCAGGGAGAGCAGGCGCAGGGTCCGGGCGGCGGAGGCGGGCAGCGCGGCGTAGGCGAGCCGGAAGACGCGGGCGAGCGGGGTGCCCTCGGCGTCGTCGGCGCGCAGCTGCTTGGCGAGGTCGGAGACGGCCGCCTGGGGGCGGGCGGCGAGCCAGCCGCCCGCCAGCGTCAGCGCGGCGGGCTGCCCCTGGCAGACCTCGGCGAGGTGCTCGGCGGCCCGCGGGTCGACGGTGATGCGGACCGAGCCGGTGTACCGGGACAGCAGTTCCACGCCGGACTTGGTGTCGAGTCCGCCCAGGGTGCAGGGGCGGACGTCCGCGATCCCGGTCAGCGGTCCCCGGGAGACGGCGACGACCAGGCAGTCCGGGGTGTCCGGCAGCAGGGCGTCGACCTGCCCGGCGTCGGCCGCGTCGTCCAGCAGCAGCAGCGCCCGGCGGCCGGCCAGGGCGGTGCGCAGCTCGGCGCTGAGGTCGTCCTCGGCGGCTCCGGCCGGGGCGGGGCGCTCCAGTGCGGTGAGCAGGTCGCGGGCGGCGCGCTCGACGGGGACGGGCGTGCCGTCGGGCTCGCCGAGGCGGGCGCGCAGCACCCCGTCCGGATAGCGGTGCGCGATCTGCCGTACCAGCTCCTCGGCGAGGGCGGTGCGGCCGGAGCCGGGGCGGCCCGCGATGAGCAGCACGCGCGCGCGGGGGGCCTTGCGGCCCGCGAGGGTGTCCAGGCCGGTGCGCTCGATGTCGGCGCGCAGCTCCTTCAGCTCCCGTGTGCGCCCCAGGAACCGGCCCTCTCCGGCAGCCTGGCCGAAGAGCTGCGCGCCGCCTGTCCTCACCGCCTGATCCGTCACGGGCCACACTCCCGTCCCACCGCACGCCGGGGCCCGCCGGGACTCCGGATCGGGCGTCTTCAGAGCCTAGTTCACGCTCTGCGACGTTCCGGGTGGAGCGCGGCGGGTACGTCCCTCGATCGGATCAGCCGATCGTCACACCGGGAAGGCGGGGTGTGCGTTCAGGCCTCGAAGGGACGCGCCGGCCAGGGCGCCTCGGCCGGGCGCAGCGCGTCGAGCCCGTCCCCGCTGCGCGCGGCGACCAGAGAGAGGACGCCCACGACGAGGCAGTTGTTGTGCAGCTCGCCGGCGAGCACCCCGCGCACGAGGTCCTGCACGGGGACGCGCTCGATCTGCATGTCGGCCTCTTCGTGCTCGACTTCGAAGCGCTCGCCCTCGGCCTCGGACAGGTCACGCGCGAGGAAGATCCGCACGGCCTCGTCGCAGCCGCCGGGGGTCGTGTAGACGTCGGTCAGCACCCGCCAGTCCTCGGCCTTGAGGTGGGCCTCCTCGTACAGCTCGCGCTGGGCGGCGTGCAGCGGGTTCTCGCCGGGGACGTCGAGCAGCCCGGCGGGGATCTCCCACAGCTTGTGGCGCACGGGGTGGCGGTACTGGCGCAGGACCAGGACGCGGTCGGCGTCGTCGAGGGCGAGGACGGCCACGGAGCCGGGGTGGACCTGGTAGTCGCGCGTGACGACCGTGCCGTCGGGCATGACCACCTCGTCGGTGCGGACGGAGGTCTTCTTGCCCACGAAGGGGGTGCCCGTCGCCCGGATCTCCCACTCCTCGGGGGTGTCCTTGATCGTCATGCCTGTCCTTCCGCGTGCCCAGGGGAAAACCGGGGTGCCCACCTCGTGAAGGGAGGCACCCCGGCCACCGTACAACCGGTGTGTTACTCGGAATCCTTCCCCGCGCCCGCCGCCTGCTGCCGCTCGACGGCCGCCTTCACGAGGCCGGCGAACAGCGGGTGCGGACGGGTCGGCCGCGAGCGCAGCTCGGGGTGCGCCTGCGTGGCGACCAGGTACGGGTGGACCTCGCGCGGGTACTCCACGTACTCGACGAGCTTGCCGTCCGGCGAGGTGCCCGAGAAGACGATGCCCGCCTTCTTCTCCAGCTCGGCGCGGTAGGCGTTGTTCACCTCGTAGCGGTGGCGGTGGCGCTCCTCGACGTACTCCTTGCCGTCGTACACCTCGCGCACGATCGAGCCCTCGGCCAGCTTGGCCGGGTACATGCCCAGACGCATCGTCCCGCCCATGTCGCCCTCCCCGGCGACGATGTCGAGCTGCTCGGCCATGGTGGAGATGACCGGGTGGGCGGTGGCCGGGTCGAACTCGGTGGAGTTGGCGTCGGAGATGCCGGCCAGGTTGCGGGCCGCCTCGATCACGATGCACTGCAGGCCCAGGCAGAGGCCCAGCAGCGGGATCCTGTTCTCGCGGGCGTAGCGGATGGCGCCGACCTTGCCGAGCACACCGCGGTCGCCGAAGCCGCCCGGGATGCAGATGCCGTCGACGTCCTCCAGCTGCGCCTTGGCGCCGGCCGGGGTCTTGCAGTCGTCGGAGGTGACCCACTTGATCTTCACGCGGGCCCGGTTGGCGAAGCCGCCGGCGCGCAGCGCCTCGGTGACCGACAGGTAGGCGTCGGGCAGGTCGATGTACTTGCCGACCAGCGCGAGGGTGATCTCGTGGTCGGGGTTGTGGACGCGGTCGAGCAGGTCGTCCCAGGTCGTCCAGTCCACGTCGCGGAACGGCAGGTCGAGCTTGCGGACCACGTAGGCGTCCAGGCCCTCGCCGTGCACGGTCTTGGGGATGTCGTAGATCGAGCGGGCGTCGGGGCAGGCCACGACGGCGGCCTCGTCGACGTCGCACATCAGCGAGATCTTCCGCTTGATCGCGGTCGGCACCTCGCGGTCGCAGCGCAGCACGATCGCGTCCGGCTGGATGCCGATGTTGCGCAGGGCCGCGACCGAGTGCTGGGTCGGCTTGGTCTTCAGCTCGCCGGAGGGGCCGATGTAGGGCAGGAGCGAGATGTGGACGACGAAGACGTTGTCGCGGCCGACCTCGTGACGGACCTGGCGCACGGTCTCCAGGAACGGCAGCGACTCGATGTCGCCGACCGTGCCGCCGACCTCGGTGATCACCACGTCGACCTCGTCCGTCGCCATGCGGCGGATGCGGTGCTTGATCTCGTTGGTGATGTGCGGGATGACCTGCACGGTGTCGCCGAGGTACTCGCCGCGCCGCTCCTTGGCGATCACCGTGGAGTACACCTGGCCGGTGGTGACGTTGGCGGAGCCGTCCAGGTCGCGGTCGAGGAACCGCTCGTAGTGGCCGATGTCCAGGTCGGTCTCGGCGCCGTCGTTGGTGACGAACACCTCACCGTGCTGGAAGGGGTTCATCGTGCCCGGGTCGACGTTCAGGTACGGGTCGAGCTTCTGCATCACCACGCGCAGGCCGCGGGCCTTGAGCAGCATGCCGAGGCTGGAGGCGGTCAGCCCCTTGCCGAGAGAGGAGGCGACACCCCCGGTGACGAAGATGTGCTTGGTCGTCGTGGCTGTGTTGCTTCGGAAAGCAGCGGGCGGCATGGCCAAGAGGGGGCTCCCGTGGTCGCGGTATGGGGGTGCGGTGCGGCTGTCCTGCCGGAGGTCTCCGGGGGGCCGTCGCTGCGGTTCGGGGGTCCCCTTCGGATCTGCATCCTTCGGGGGGCGCCCACCGGTCCACGGGCTACCAGCGTATCAGCGCCGCGCGGGGATGGCTTCCGGCCACGCTCCGCGCACGGACCGACACGGACACGCTGCACCGCCCCCGTCCGCCACCCGCGGCTCACTCGTCCGGTGGATGCGCGTTGCCCGGAGCGGCACACAGATCATCTACGTGCGTCGTATCCTGCTCGGACACCCGCTGCCGAGCCCGGCCGGCCCACACGGCACCACCCCCGCCCGTAAACACCGGAACAACGTGAGCTCGTCAGTTCGTTGAGCAACAATTGGCGTTTTGCGTCACGGCAGAGCGGCTGTTTTGCTTCATCGCTCAACGACGCATTACAAGAACCCCTTGACCGCACTAGCGACCGCCCCCCTGTGGGGTGACGTGGCCGTTCGACTGGAGTTGCACGTGGCCGGGCGCATCGAAGACTACGCACTCATCGGAGACATGCAGACCGCTGCCCTGGTCTGCCGGGACGGGACAGTCGACTGGCTGTGCCTGCCCCGCTTCGACTCGCACGCCATCTTCGCCGGTCTGCTGGGCACCGAGGAACACGGTTTCTGGCGTCTGGGCCCGGCGCACGCCGCCGACCAGGAACCGCCCACGGCGGCCCGGCGCAGCTACCGCGGCGACTCGCTGATCCTGGAGTCCGAGTGGGACACCCAGCGCGGCACGGTGCGGGTGACCGACTTCATGCCCCCGCGGGACGGCGCCCCGCAGCTGATCCGCATCGTGGAGGGCGTCTCCGGCCGCGTCCCGATGCGCTCGGCCCTGCGGATGCGCTTCTCCTACGGCCGGGTGGTCCCGTGGGTCCACAAGCACGAGGGGCGCACGGTCGCGGTGGCGGGCCCGGACTCCGTGTGGTTCGACACACACGTCGAGACCTACGGCAAGTCGCTGACCACGTACGCGGACTTCACGGTCGCTCCCGGTGACCGGATCGCGTTCACCGTCTCCTGGCAGCCCTCGCACAAGGAGCCGCCGCCGCTGCCCGAGCCGGAGCAGTCGCTGGAGGCGACCGAGGACTTCTGGCGCGAGTGGGTCGAGCACTGTACGTACCACGGCCCCTACCGCGAGGCCGTCATCCGCTCGCTGATCACGCTGAAGGCCCTGACCTACGCCCCGACCGGCGGCATCGTCGCCGCGCCCACCACCTCCCTGCCGGAAGACATCGGCGGCGTGCGCAACTGGGACTACCGCTACACCTGGCTGCGCGACGCGGCGATCACCCTGTCCTCGCTGCTGCGCACCGGCTACCGCGAGGAGGCCCGCGCCTGGCGCGAGTGGCTGCTGCGGGCGGTCGCCGGCGACCCGGAGAACCTGCAGATCATGTACGGCATCGCCGGCGAGCGCGAGCTAGGCGAGGCCGAACTGGACTGGCTGCCCGGCTATGAGAACTCCGCCCCCGTCCGGGTCGGCAACGGCGCGGCCCACCAGCTCCAGCTGGACGTGTACGGCGAGGTCACCGAGGCCCTGCACCTGGCCCACATGACGGGTCTGGCCCGCAACGACTACGCCGCCCTGCTCCAGCTCAAGCTGATCCGCTACCTGGAGGACCACTGGCAGAACCCGGACGAGGGCATCTGGGAGGTGCGCGGCCCGCGCCGCCACTTCGTGCACTCCAAGGTGATGGCCTGGGTCGCGGTCGACCGCACGATCAAGCTCATCGAGTCCGGTGACGCGGACGGCCCGCTGGAGCGCTGGAAGGAGCTGCGCGAGGAGATCCACCGGGACGTGTGCGAGAAGGGCTACGACAAGGAGCGCAACACCTTCACGCAGTCGTACGGCTCCAGGGAACTGGACGCCTCGCTGCTGCTGATCCCGCAGGTGGGCTTCCTGCCGCCGGACGACAAGCGCGTCATCGGCACGATCGAGGCGATCCAGCGCGAGCTGTCCACGCCGGACGGCTTCATCCTGCGCTACCCGACGCAGGGCGAGGACGAGGGCGTCGACGGCCTGCCCGGCGACGAGGGCGCGTTCCTCGCCTGCTCGTTCTGGATGGCGGACGACCTGGCGATGATCGGCCGCGTGGACGAGGCCCGCAAGCTGTTCGAGAAGCTGCTGTCGCTGCGCAACGACCTCGGTCTGCTCGCCGAGGAGTGGGACCCGCGCCTGCAGCGCCAGGTCGGCAACTTCCCGCAGGCCTTCAGCCACGTTCCCCTCATCGACACGGCCCTGCGCCTGACGGCCTCGGGGGCCTACGGCGGCTGAGCGCTCCCGGGATCCCGGATCCGGTGTCCCTCTGCCCCGGTGATGTCCGGCGCGCGGCCCGTGGGACGGCAGGGGGGCGGGACGCGTCCCGCGTGGGCGAGCGGTTCCCCTGTGTGCGCGCTGGGCCGCCCCTGTGCGCGCAGGGCCGCCCCGGCCGTCGTCCGAGCGGCGTGACCGGGGCCGGATCCCGGCGTTCGTGCCGGCGGGGAGTTCGGCCTCCACGCGATGAGGACGGCCGCCGTGCCGGGGACCGCCGTGCGGCGGGACGCGGTGGCCGTCTCCGTGCCCGCGCGCGGATGTGCCCGGCACACGCGCGCGGGTAGCGTCCGGCGCATGGACAGCGGATTCGACACCGACGGCGCCGGCATCACCGTGCGGCGGGCGCTGGAGCTGCCCGGGCTGCGCGGCGGACTGCCGGAGGTCCTGGCGGGCACCGAACGGCTGGAGCGCACGGTGCGCTGGGTGCACGCGGGCGAGGTGCCCCACATCGCGTCGCTGCTCAAGGGCGGCGAACTGCTGCTGACCACCGGCTACGGCCTGGGCACCCGCCCCGCCGAGCAGCGCGCGTTCGTACGGACCCTGGCCGAGCGCGGCATCGCGGCCCTGGTCGTGGAGCTCGGCCCGCGCTTCACGCGGCTGCCCGCCGCCCTGGTCGACACGGCCCGTGCGGCCGGCCTGCCGCTCGTCCAGCTGCACCGCGAGGTGCCGTTCGTGACGGTCACCGAGGAGATCCACACCGAGATCGTCAACGGCCACTACGCGCTCCTGCAGCGCGCCGAGGAGGTGCATCGCCGCTGCACCCGGGCCCTGCTGAGCGGCGGCGGCGTGCCCCAGGTCCTGGACACGCTGGCGGAGTTCGGCGGCAACCCGGTCTTCCTGGAGACGGCCGACGGCCGGCTGCTGTACGCCGCCGGGGCCGGTCCGCAGGGCGCCGAACCGCTCCAGGTGTGGGAGGGGCTGCGCGGCCGGCCCAAGGAGGCCCCGTTGCCGGGCTCGGTCGTGGTCGACGTGCCCGGCGGCGGCCCCGGTGCCGGGGGCGTGCGCGCACGGCTCGTCCTGCTGCCCGTCCGGACGCCCCTGGCACCGGTGCACCGCATGGCGGCCGAGCGGGCCGCGGGCATCCTGGCCGTGGTGCTGATGCAGGCGCGCCAGGAGGAGGAACTGGCGGCGCGCGGACGCGGCGACTTCCTCACCGACCTCGCCGAGGGCCGCATCGACGCACAGGACGCGCCCGCGCAGGCGCGCGTGCTGGGCTTCAGGCCGGGCGACGGCCCGCTGCTGCCGGTGGTGATGAGGATCGGGGACGCGCTCGCCCCGGGCGGGGGCTGGGCGGTGCTGGCGCGCGCGGTCGGTGAGGAGCTGGCCTCGGTGGGCGTGCCGGTCCTGCTGGGCGTGCGCCCGGTGGAGGGCCGTGTGCCGCTGCTGGTCGGCCTGCGTTCGGAGTCGGAGCGGCCGGCGGCCGCCGACCGGGTGGCCGCGGCGCTGCGGGCCGGGGTGGAACGGGCCGGGATGCTGCGGCCGGGCACGCAGCCGCCCGTCGTGGTCGTCGGGGTGGCCGGCGGCTGGGCGGCGGCCTCGGCGGGGCTGCGGCACGCGGCGGAGACGGCGACCGCGGCGCGGGGCCTCACGGACCGCCCCTGGTACGACGCCCGCCGCCTCGACATCGACCTGCTGCTGTGGCGGCTGCGCGGCCATCCGGACCTGGCGGCGTTCGTGGACCGCGCGATCGGTCCGCTGCGCGACCACGACCGCCGCTCCCGGCCGCCGCTGCTGCCGACCCTGGAGACCTATCTGGCCCACGCGGGCCGCAAGGCGGAGACGGCCCGCGAGCTGCACCTCAACCGGCAGACGCTGTACAACCGCCTGGCGCGCATAGGGGAGTTGCTGGGCACGGACCTGGACGATCCGCAGACGGTCCTGGCGTTGAGCCTGGCGCTGCGGGCGCGCCGTCACGTCGGCTAGACGGCGGCCACCGCGGGGCCGGCCGGCTCCGCGACCGCCACCGGACCGGCGGGAGCGGCGACCGCCGCACCGGCTAGATCAGCGGCTGCGGCCGGGTCAGCTCGTCGTAGACGCTGAGCACCTGGGCGACCGTCTCGTCCTCGGTCGGCCAGGTGGCCGCCTGCCGGGCGCCCTTCTCCCTCAGCAGCTCCCGGCGCCCGGGATCGGCCAGCAGCCGCACGACCGCGCCGGCGAGCGCGTCCGCGTCCCCGTACGGGACGAGTTCGGCGGCGTCCCCGACGAGTTCGGGGACGCCGCCGACCCGGGTCGCGACGAGCGGCACGCGCGCGTGGAGGGCCTCCTGGGCGAGGACGGAGCGCGCCTCCCACCGGCTCGGCAGCAGTGCGAGGTCGGCGGCGGCGAGCAGCTCGGTGATGTCGTCGCGCCGGCCGACGAGCCGGACCGGCAGGTCCTCGTCCTCGATCCGCCGCTGGAACTCACCGCGCAGCGACCCCTCCCCCGCGATCACGACCAGCGGCGCGGGGTCGAGGTGGCGCAACGCGCGCGAGGCGTCCAGCAGGACGTCGTACCCCCGGTGCCGTTCGAGGGAGCCGACGGCCACCAGCAACGGGCGTCCGGTGGCGCCGATTTCGGCTCGGGCCTTGGAGCGGTCGGGGTCCTCGGGCGCCACGGGCTCGCGGGGCCCCGGGAGCGCGACGGCGGCCAGCCGCGCGTCCCGCGCCCCGGTCCGGCGGGCCCGGTCCACCAGGGGGGAGGCCGTCCCGAGCACCACGGTGGCCGCCTTGGCCACCCGGCGCTCCAGCAGCCGCAGCAGCTGGGCGCGCGCTCCCTCGGCGTGTGCCCGGTCGTGCCACGTCACGACGAGCGGGGTGCGCACGCGCCGGGCGCCGAGGGCGAGCACGGTACGGAAGGAGGCGTGCAGCCCGTGCGCGTGCACCAGGTCGGCGTCGGCGCAGGCCGCCCGCAGGGCCGCCACCGAGACCGGGTCGCTGCTGCGCGGCACGTGCACGTGGTCGGCGCCGGCCCCGGTGAAGTCGTAGGCGCGATCGGCCTCGACGGGGGCGCACACCGTGACCTTCACGCCCCTCGCGACGAGCCCCGCGGCCAGCGAACGCACATGGGCGCCGCTGGCGGCGTTGCCTCCGCCCAGCACCTGCACGGTGCGCAGCGGCGACTGGCCGTGCGGTGAGGGGCTGCTCACGGGGGTCACGTGGCCGGGGCTCCTGGTTCGGCGTCGGGCGGTCACGAAGAACGTACAGAAGGATCGGACCGAGGGGATGCACCCCGCGGTTTCCTACGCGTACACCGCCAAGGATGCCAGGACGCACGGGTGTTCCGGCGACGGCGGGCGCGGCGGCCGTACGGCCGCCGCGGCAACGAGACGGGCAGTGTCACTCACACGAGTGACATTGCCGGCCCTCCGCCCGTGCCGTCCGGCTCACCTTGTCGCCGTACACCGCCGCGGCCACGAGCGCACCGGCACGGGCGAGCAGTCCGGCCCGCCCGGCACCCGCGGCGGCGGCCGCCCCCAGGGCCGCGCCCAGCGCGTGCGCTCCCGTGTCGCCGATCATCACGCGCTCCCCGAGGTCGTCGGGCAGCACGGCCGCCGCGGCGCCCATGGCGGCGGCGGACAGCTCCCCCGCGGCCCCGGCGCGCGCCGACCCCGCCGCGCCGAGCGCGAGCACCACCGCCGCGGCCCGCCCCGGCCGCACGTCCACGAGGTTGACGAAGTGCGCGGCCCCGGCGATCACCACACCCGCGAGCACCTTGTCGACGGGCCGCTCCCTGAGCAGCGCCCCGGCGACGAGCCCGGCCGCCGGGATCCCGAACAGCTTGACGGCCCCACTGGTGACCTCGCCGTCCCGCAGCGCGGACAGGTGCGCCCGGAACCCGCGCCGCGGATCCCCCGCGCCGACGGCGTCGTCGTACGCCCCGCAGACCCCGGCGGCCCGCACGGCGAACCCGGCGGCGGGCCGCACCCGCCCGGCCCCGGCCGCGGCGGCCAGCGCGACGGCCGGCCCCGCGTACAGCCCGACGCCGCGCCCGGCGTGGTTCCTCCGCTCCCAGCGGTCCCGGCCACCGGGCGGCACGGCGCGCAGGGCGGCCGTCCCGGCCCGGGCGAGGACGGCGGCGAGCGCGAAGGACCTGCCGGTCCCGCGGACGCGGCCGCCCGCCCGGCCGGCCACCGGCGTCACACGTCCGCCCGGGCGGTCGCCAGCAGCTCCTCCGCATGCGCCCGGGCCGTCTCCGAGTCCTCCTGGCCGGCCAGCATCCGGGACAGTTCCCGGATGCGTTCCTCGCCCTCCAGCACCTTCACCCCGGACCGGGTCACGGAGCCGTCGCTGGTCTTCTCCACCAGCAACTGCCGGTCGGCGAAGGCGGCCACCTGCGGCAGATGCGTGACGACCACGACCTGCGCGGTCTTGGCGAGCCGTGCGAGCCGCCGCCCGATCTCGACCGCCGCCTTGCCGCCGACCCCGGCGTCGACCTCGTCGAAGAGATAGGTCGGCACGGGATCGGTACCCGCGAACACGACCTCCACGGCCAGCATCACGCGCGAGAGCTCGCCGCCGGAGGCGCCCTTGGCGATGGGCCGCGCCGGCGCCCCCGGATGCGGGGCCAGCAGCAGCTCGACCTCGTCGGCGCCGGACGGCCCGTAGGCGACCGTGCGCCCGTTGACCTCCACGCCCTCGGGGTCCTCGGTCTGCCGGATGTCGAAGGACACGCGCGCGTGCGGCATGGCGAGCGAGGCCAGTTCGGCGGTCACGGCGGCCGCGAACCGCTCGGCGGCCTCCGTCCGAGCGTCCGTCAGCGCCTGCGCGAGACCGCCCAGTTCGGCGCGGAGCGCGTCCCGTTCGGCGGTCAGCTCCTCGATCCGCTCGTCGTCACCGTCGAGTTCGGTCAGGCGCTGGGCACCGCGCTCGGCCCACGCCAGCACGGCGGCGACGTCCTCGCCGTACTTGCGCGTCAGCCCGGTGAGCGCGGCCCGCCGCTCCTCGACGGCCGCCAGCCGCAGCGGGTCGGCGTCCAGGTCGTCGGCGTACCCGGCGAGCTCTCCCGCCACGTCCCGCAGCAGGATCCCGATCTCCCCGATCCGGTCGGCGAGCGCGGCGAGCGCCGGGTCGTGCGACCGTACGGCCTCCAGCGCCCGCTGCGCGCCCGCGACGAGCGTCCCGGCGTCGACGCCCTCGGGATCCTCCGGATCGCCCGCCAGAGCGCGATGGGCGGCGTTCGCGGCGGACGCCAGCGCCTCCGCGTGCCCCAGCCGCTCGGCCTCCTCCGCGAGCTCGGCGTCCTCCCCGGCCCGCGGCTCGACCGCCGCGATCTCGTCGAGGCCGTAGCGCAGCATGTCGGCCTCCTGGGCCCGTTCACGCGCGCGGGTGGTGATCTCGTCGAGCTCGGCGGAGACGGCCCGCAGCCGCTTGTACGCCTCGGTGTACTTGACGAGCGGCACGGCGACCGCGTCGCCCGCGTACCGGTCGAGCGCCTGCCGCTGCCGGGACAGCTTGAGCAGCCCCTGCTGGTCGGTCTGCCCGTGCACGGCCACCAGTTCGTCGGCGAGCTCGCCGAGCAGCCCCACGGGAACGCTGCGCCCGCCCAGGTGGGCCCGCGAGCGCCCCTCGGCGGAAATGGTGCGGCTGATCAGCAGCGCCCCGTCGTCGAGCTCGGCCCCGGCCTCCTCGGCCCGTACGGCGGCCGCCGCGTCCGCGGGAACGGTGATCCGTCCCTCCACGACCGCCTTCTCGGCACCGATCCGCACGAGCGCCGGGTCCGCGCGCCCGCCCAGCAGCAGCCCGAGGCTGGTGACCACCATGGTCTTGCCCGCACCCGTCTCACCCGTGACGGCGGTGAAGCCTGGCGACAGCTCGACGACGGCGTCGTCGATCACTCCGAGCGACCGTATCCGCATCTCCTCCAACACGGACACGACCTTACGAGGTCCGGGCCGGGAAGTGCGACCGCCCCACCCTTGTCACCCACGTGAGGGGCGCCCTCTCGGGGGCGCGGGGCCGGTGCCGGGACGCGGCTCCGCCCCGCGGCCGCGGGCCGTCCGCGGCCGCCGGCGCTCCCGGCAGCCTCCCGCGGACGGCCGGTGGGGCGCTCCCCGCCACGACGGCCGGTGGGGCGCTCCCCGCCACGACGGCTAGTGGGGCGCTCCCCGCCACCCGGACACGGGCAGGGCGAACTTCGCCACGAGCCGGTCCGTGAACGAGGCGTGGTGCAGCCGGGCCAGCCGCACCGGCACGGCCCCCCGCCGCACCTCCACCCGGGCCCCGGGCGGCAGCTCGACCGTCCGCCGCCCGTCGCACCACAGCACTCCCGGCGGGACGTGCGGCAGCACCTCCACCGCCAGCACGGAATCGGGCGAGGTCACCAGCGGCTTGGCGAACAGCGCGTGCGCGCTGATCGGCACCAGCAGCAGCGCCTCGACCTCGGGCCACACCACGGGCCCGCCCGCGGAGAACGCGTACGCGGTCGACCCGGTCGGCGTCGCGCACACGATCCCGTCACAGCCGAACCCCGTCACCGGCCGCCCGTCGATCTCCAGGACAATCTCCAGCATCCGCTCCGCGGACACCTTCTGCACGGCCGCCTCGTTCAACGCCCAGTCCGTGTGCACGATGTCCCCGTTGCGGTGCACGACGACGTCGACGGTCATCCGCTCCTCGACCTCGTACGCCCTGGTCACCACCCGGTCGACGACCTTGTCGAGGTCGTCCCGCTCGGCCTCGGCGAGGAACCCGACCCGTCCGAGGTTGACGCCGAGCATCGGCACCCCGGAGGCACGGGCGAACTCCGCGCCGCGCAGCAGCGTGCCGTCACCGCCCAGCACGATGAGCAGCTCGCACCCGTCGAGGCACTGCGGGGTGGCCTCCTTGACGAGTTCCACCTCATCGGGCAGCGGCAGGTCGCGCGCCTCGGCCTCCAGCACCCGCACCCCGAGTCCCGAGCGCAGCAGCCCCTTGACCACGAGCTCGGCACTGCGCACGGCCGCGGGGCGCCCGGTGTGGGCGAGCAGGAAAACAGTACGAGCTCGGTTCTGTGTCAACGCGGCCCCTCCGCCACTGCACGGTCGATGTCGGCCGGGTCCGGTTCCGGTGCCCCGGCCCGCAGCCAGAGAAAGTACTCGACATTGCCCGAGGGCCCGGGCAGCGGACTGGCCGTCACGCCCTTCGTGCCGAGCCCCAGTTGCCAGGCCTTCTCGGCCACCCCCCGTACGGCCTCGGCCCGCAGCTGCGCGCTGCGGACGACTCCCCCGCTGCCCAGCCGCTCCTTGCCCACCTCGAACTGCGGCTTGACCATCACCACCAGGTCCGCGTCCGGCCGCACGCACCGCGCCAGGGCGGGCAGCACCAGGCCGAGCGGGATGAAGGACAGATCCCCCACGACAAGATCCACAGGCTCCCCATCGATCGCTTCGAGCGTCAACTCGCGTACGTTCGTACGGTCCTTGACGGTGACGCGTTCATCGTTGCGCAGAGACCAGGCGAGCTGTCCGTATCCGACGTCCACGGCGACGACGTGCGCGGCCCCGGCCCGCAGCAGGACGTCGGTGAAGCCCCCGGTGGACGCGCCGGCGTCCAGCGCCCGGCGGCCCCGGACGGCCAGTCCCTGCGGCATGAAGACATCGAGCGCGCCGGCGAGCTTGTGGCCGCCCCGCGACACGTAGTCCGGGTCGTTGTCGTCGGCGGCGACGAGGATCGCCGCCGCCGTCTCCACCTGCGTGGCGGGCTTGGTCGCGACGGTCTTCCCGACGGTGACGCGCCCGGCGGCGATCAGCTGGCCGGCGTGCTCGCGCGAGCGCGCGAGCTTCCGGCGGACCAGCTCCGCGTCGAGACGGCGGCGTGCGACTCCTGCCACGGTGGGTTCAGCTCCTGTCCTGGTACGGCGGATTCGATGGGTGGCCCGCGGGGCCCGGGTGAAGGGTGGTGGTCGGGTGGCGGGTGGGAGCCGCGGGTCCCGGGCGGGCGTCGAGCGCGGTGAGCGCGTCGCGCAGCTCCCGGTGCACATCCTCGTACACCCCGGCGTGTCCGTCGGTGGCGAGGTGGTCGACGTCACCGAGCCGGTCCAGGGCCGCGTCCACGCCGGCGTCGCCGGTGGGGGTGCGGGGCACGCCGAGCGGGGCGGGGGCGGCCGGCTCGTCCCCGGGCCCGGCCTGCACCGCCTCCGGCCCGGGCTGTACCGCCTCCGGCCCGGGCTGCGTCTGCGGAACCGAGTCGTTCATGCCCCGACGCTACCCCGAACCCCTGGGGTACGGTCGATCCCGATGGCCACGATCGAGGAGTGCCGCGCCGCACTCGACAAGCTCTCGGACAGCATGCAGCACGCCGAAGGGGACGTCCGCGAGGCCGCCGCCCTGGACCGCTCGGTGAGCTGCCACGTCAAGGACCTCGACGTCACCTTCGTCGGCCGCCTCGGCGACGGCCGCATCGTGGTGCACGACACCCTGGCGGGCCCGCCGCCGGACAGGGCCGAGATCAGGCTGGTCACGACCGGTGACGACCTGGTGGCCCTGGTGAACGGCGAGCTGAACTTCGCCAGGGCCTGGGGCTCGGGCCGGGTGAGGCTGGAGGCGGGCCTGCGGGACCTGTTCCGCCTCAGGAAGCTTCTGTAGCCGCCACGCGTTCCCCGGCCGCCCCGCGCGCGCGTGCCTTGCGCGCCGCCGGCACCACCAGCGGCGTGCCCGTCTCCGGGTCGGAGATGATCTGGCAGCGCAGCCCGAAGACCTCCTCGACCAGCTCGGCCGTGACGACGTCGTCCGGCGCGCCCTCGGCGATGACCTCGCCGGCCTTCAGGGCGATGAGGTGGGTGGCGTACCGGGCGGCGTGGTTGAGGTCGTGCAGTACGGCGACGAGCGTGCGCCCCTGCTCCTCGTGCAGCTCCGCGCACAGGTCGAGCACGTCGATCTGGTGCTGGATGTCCAGGTACGTCGTCGGCTCGTCGAGCAGCAGCAGAGGGGTCTGCTGGGCGAGCGCCATGGCGATCCACACGCGCTGGCGCTGACCGCCGGACAGCTCGTCGACGTACCGGTCGGCGAGCTCGGCGACCCCGGTCTGCCGCATGGACTCCTGCACGACCCGCTCGTCCTCGGCCGACCACTGGCGCAGGATGCCCTGGTGCGGGTAGCGGCCGCGGCCGACGAGGTCGGCGACGGTGATCCCGTCGGGCGCGACGGACGACTGGGGCAGCAGACCGAGGGTCCGGGCGACCTTCTTGGCGGGCATCGACTGGATGACCTGCCCGTCGAGCAGCACACGGCCCTCGCTGGGCTTGAGCATCCGCGACAGCGCCCGCAGCAGCGTCGACTTGCCGCACGCGTTCGGGCCGACGATCACGGTGAAGGAGTTGTCGGGTATCTCCACCGACAACCGCTCGGCGATGACGCGCTGGTCGTAGGCGAGGGTGACGTTCTCGGCGGACAGGCGGTTCACAGTGCTCCTCGTGTTGTTCGGCCCGCTGCTGACGCTGGTCCGCGCGCGCGGGTCCGCGCCGGTCCCGGCGCTCGTTCCCACCCCGGTGCCGCCGCTCATATCCGGCCCGCCCGGCGCTCGGTGACCAGCAGCCACAGCAGGTAGACACCGCCGAGCACGCCGGTGACCACGCCCACCGGCAGCTGGTCGGCGCCGAAGATCCGCTGCGAGGCCCAGTCGGCGGTGACCAGCAGGGCGGCGCCCATGCACAGCGACGGCAGCAGGTTCGGGCCGGGCGAGCGGGTCAGGCGCCGGGCGAGCTGCGGCGCGGTCAGCGCCACGAAGCCGACCGGCCCGGCAGCGGCGGTCGCGGACGCGGTGAGCAGGACGGCGGCCACCATCAGCAGCAGCCGTACGCGTTCCACCCGCACCCCGAGGGCGTAGGAGACGTCGTCGCCCATCTCCATCATCCGCAGCCCGCGCGCGTTGGCCAGGACCAGCGGGACGAGCACGGCGCACAACCCGAGCAGCGGCCAGACCTGGGCCCAGTCACGGCCGTTGAGGGAGCCGGTCATCCACACCACCGCGCGGGCCGCGTCGACGATGTCGGACTTGGTGAGCAGGTAGCCGTTGACCGCGGTGACGATCGCGGAGACGCCGATGCCGACCAGGACCAGCCGGTACCCGTGCACCCCCCGCTTCCAGGCGAGCACGTAGATGGCGAACCCGGTCACCAGGCCGCCCACGAGCGCGCCGGCGGCGACCTGGTTCGCGGTCCCGGAGAACAGCACGATCACCACGAGCGCGCCGGCCGTCGCCCCCTGTCCGAGGCCGAGCACGTCCGGGCTGCCCAGGGGGTTGCGGGAGATCGACTGGAACAGCGCGCCGCCCAGCCCGAGCGAGGCGCCGACCAGCAGCCCGACCAGGACCCGCGGCAGCCGCAGCTCGTTGACGATGAACTCCTGGCCCGCGTCGCCCTCGCCGGCCAGCGTCCTGAGCACGTCGGCGGCCGGGATCGGGAAGTCGCCGGTGCCGATGAGGACGACACCGGCCGCGAGCGCCGCGGCCAGGAGCAGGACGACGACGGTGAGGGCGCGCACGTCCAGCCGGACCGACAGCCCGCCCGGGGTCCGCACAGCACGGTTGGTCTTCACAGCTGGGCCGTCCTCCGCCGTCGTACGAGAAAGATGAAGACCGGGCCGCCCAGGAGCGCGGTGACGATGCCGACCTGCAGTTCGGAGGGCCGGGTCGCGATCCGGCCGATGACGTCGGCGCCGAGCAGCAGGACGGGCGACAGGATCGCCGCGTACGGCAGGATCCAGCGCAGGTCGGGTCCGGTGAAGGAGCGCACGGCGTGCGGCACCATCAGTCCCACGAACATGATCGGCCCGCAGGCGGCGGTCGCCGCTCCGCACAGCACGGTGGCGGCGAGCATGGACAGCGCCCGGGTCCGGTTCAGGTGGGCGCCGAGCGCCCTGGCGGTGTCGTCGCCCATCGCCATGGCGTTCAGCGGCCGGGCGAGGACCAGTGCCAGCACCATGCCGGCCAGCAGGAACGGCAGCACCTGCCTGATGGCCGAGTCGTCCGCCGAGGACAGCGAACCCACCGTCCAGAAGCGCATCTTGCCCAGCGCCGCCTCGTCCATGATCATCACGGCCTGGAGGTAGCCGTACAGCGCGGCGCTGATCGCCGTGCCGGCGAGCGCGAGCCGCACCGGTGTCGCGCCGCGGCTGCCGCCGAGGAACCACACCAGTGCCCCGACCGCCGCCGCGCCGAAGAAGGCGAACCACACGTAGCCGCTCAGCGAGGTGACGCCGAAGTACGTGATGGCCGTGACGACCGCGGCGGACGCGCCCGCGTTGATGCCGAGCAGGCCGGGATCGGCGAGCGGGTTGCGGGTGAGCGCCTGCAGCACCGCCCCGGCCAGACCGAGGGCCGCGCCGGCGAGCAGCCCGAGGACGGTCCGCGACAGCCGCTCCGCGACGACGACGTCGCCGTACGTGCCCGAGTCCTCGAACAGGCCGTGCCAGACCTGTTCCAGGGAGAGCTCCTTGGCGCCGATCGCGATGCTCGCCAACGCGACGGCCACCAGGATCGCGACCGAGACGAGCAGCCCAAAGGCGCGCATCACCCGGCGGGTTGAGGGCGCGGGGGCGGTCGCCGCGCGCTGTT
The DNA here is from genome assembly GCF_040678355.1 of Streptomyces sp. NPDC052701. Taxonomy (NCBI): domain Bacteria; kingdom Bacillati; phylum Actinomycetota; class Actinomycetes; order Kitasatosporales; family Streptomycetaceae; genus Streptomyces; species Streptomyces sp. NPDC052701. The sequence continues at coordinate 4,574 of NZ_JBFATO010000022.1, read as the reverse complement.
CGGGAGGACTGTCGACCAACACGTGGTTAGGTTAGCCTACCCTGTCAACCGATCATGGTCCGCGGTCGCCGGGCTCGGACCGCCCAGCCGCGGTACCGGTCCTCACAGCCCCAGCCGTGCCAGCGCCTTCCCCCCGTCCAGCTCGCACACGCCGTCGCCGGCCGCCGTCCAGGCCGCCGCGCACAGCGCCCGCAGCCCGTCCAGCGACTCGCCGTCCCCGGCCAGCTCCAGCTGCCCCGCCCCGGCCCTCGCCGTCCAGCCACCGCACCGGAACCCGCCGTCACCCGCCTCCGCGACCTCCGGCTGCCCGGTGAGCAGCCCCCGCAGATCGGCGTCGACGTAGGTCGGCCGGTGCCGCGGCGGCGCGGCCAGCAACTGCGCGCCGTCCGTCACGCCCGTCAGGACGAGCAGCGAGTCCACGTCCCCGTTGAACGCGCCCTCGATGTCCGTGTCCAGCCGGTCCCCGACGACGAGCGGCCGCTCGGCCCCGGTCCGCAGGATCGTCTCCCGGTGCATCGGCGGCAGCGGCTTGCCCGCGACCCGGGGCTCGGCGCCGGTGGCGATCCGCACGACCTCCACCGCCGCTCCGTTGCCCGGCGCGATCCCCCGGCCGCTGGGGATCGTCAGGTCGGTGTTGGAGGCGAACCACGGCACCCCGCGCGCGATGGCGTAACAGGCCTCCGCGAAGCGCCCCCACGGCAGCTCGGGCCCGCCGTACCCCTGCACGACCGCCGCCGGATCGTCGTCCGCCGACTCCACGGGTACGAGCCCGCGTTCACGCAGCGCCACCCGCAGCCCCTCCCCGCCGACCACCAGCACCCGGGCGCCCTCCGGCACCTGCTCGCCGATCAGCCGCGCGACCGCCTGGGCCGAGGTGATGACGTCCTCCGCCCCCGCCGGTATGCCCAGCTCGGTCAGGTGCCCGGCCACGGTGTCCGGGGTCCGCAGGGCGTTGTTGGTGACGTACGCGAGACGCATCCCGCCCTCACGCGCCGCCGCGAGCGACTCGACCGCGTACGCGATCGCGCTCCCGCCCGCGTACACCACCCCGTCCAGGTCCAGCAGCGCCGTGTCGTACGCCTCGCTCAGGGCCTGCCCACTGCCCTCGGTCCTCGTCCTGACGCTCCGGCTCATTCCACATCGCTCCTCGTTCGCTCGCCTTCCCCTCGATCATCCCCCATGGCACCGGCACACGTACGATGCCGGGATGAACACAGCAGGTCACCCGGAAGCAACTACGCGCCGAGGCCTCGAACTCACCCCGTTCAGAGGGCTCCGCTACGACCCCGACCGGGTCGGCAGCCTGGCCGCCGTGACATCACCGCCGTACGACGTCGTGGTCCGCCCCGACGGCCTGCACCACCTCCAGTCCGCCGACCCGCACAACATCGTCCGCCTCATCCTCCCGCAGGCCGCCGCCCCCGGCGCCCGCAGCGAACAGGCCGCCGACACGCTGCGCGCCTGGCTGTCCGAGGGCGTCCTGAGCGCCGACCCCGAGCCGGGCCTGTACGTCTACGAACAGCGCGCCGGCGACGGCACGTTGCAGCGCGGGATCATCGGCGCCCTGCGCGTGTCGGACCCCGCCGAGCAGGCGGTGCTCCCGCACGAGGACGTCATGCCGCACGTCGTCGCCGACCGCGCGGACCTGATGCGGGCCACGTCCGCGAACCTCGAACCCCTCCTGCTGACCTACCGCGGTGACGGTTCGACGGCCGCCACGGCCGACCTGGTCGAGCGCACCGCGCACGAACCCCCGCTTCTGTCCACGACCACGGAGGACGGCGTGAGCCACCGTCTGTGGTCGCTCACGGACCCCTCGGACCTGGCGCGGATCCGGACCGACCTGGCCCGTCACCAGGCCCTGATCGCCGACGGCCACCACCGCTGGGCGACCTACCGCCGCCTGCGCGCGGAACACCCCTCCCCCAGCCCCTGGGACTACGGCCTGGTCCTGCTCGTCGACACGGCCCGCTACCCGCTGCGCGTCCGGGCCATCCACCGCCTCCTGCACGGCCTGCCCGTCGCGAAGGCCCTGACGGCGCTCGACGGCCTGTTCCGCGTCCGCCGCCTCGACGTCCCGCTGGCCGGCGCCCTGGAGACCCTGGCGGACGCGGCCCGCGCGGGAAACGCGTTCCTGCTGGCCGGCGACGGCGCCTTCCACCTCGTCGACCGCCCCGACCCGGGTCTCCTGGCCCGCACGATCCGGGCCGACCGTCCCGCCGCCTGGCGCGCCCTGGACGCGACCGTCCTGCACGCCACGCTCCTCGACCACGTCTGGCACGTCCCCGAGGACGACCCCTCCCGCATCGCCTACATCCACGACACGGCCGCGACGGTCACCAAGGCCGAACGCGACGGCGGCACGGCCGTCCTCATGCACCCGGTCCGCGAGGAGGTCGTCCGCGACCTGGCCCGGCAGGGTGTCACCATGCCCCGCAAGTCGACGTCGTTCGGCCCGAAACCGGCGTCGGGCCTGGTGCTGCGCGCACTGGACCTGTGAAGGACGAAGGGGCGGGACCGCACGGCCCCGCCCCTGACCTCGTCCGGCCTCAGTCCTCGTCGCCGTCCTCGGAGGACTCGTTCTCGTTCTCGTCCCCGCTCTCGTCCAGGGCGTCGACGAACTCCACGCCGTCCAGCTCGGCAAGCCGGTCCGAGGCGTCGGTGCTGCCGTCCCGGTCCGCCTCGACGGCCTTGGCGAACCACTCCCGTGCCTCGTCCTGCCGCCCGGCGGCGAGCAGCGCGTCGGCGTACGCGTACCGCAGCCGCGCGGTCCACGGCTGCACGGAGTTGGACGCCAGCTCGGGGCTCTGCAGCGTCACGATGGCCGCGTCCAGCTGCCCCATGTCACGCCGCGCGCCGGCGGCGACGAGCCGCATCTCGACCTGACCGGCCTTGTCCAGCTTGTGCACCTCGGGAGCCCCGGCCATGTCCAGCGCCTTCTCCGGCCGCCCCAGCCCGCGCTCGCAGTCCGCCATGACGGGCCACAGGTCCACGGTCCCGGTCATCCGCCGCGCGGCCCGGAACTCGGCGAGCGCCTCGCCGTACTTCTGGTTCGCGTACGCGGCGAAACCGGCCGCCTCCCGTACGGCGGCGACCCTCGACGCCAGCCGCAGCGCCACCCGGGAGTAGCCGTACGCGGCCTCGGGGTCCTCGTCGATGAGCCGCGCGACCATCACCAGGTTCTTGGCGACGTCCTCCGCGAGCGTCTTGGGCAGGCTCTGCAGCTCCTGCCGTACGTCCTTGTCGATCTCCTCGCCCGTGACGTCCTCGGGGATCGGCAGCCGCTTGACCGGCTCACGGTCACGGTCCCGCTCGTCGCGGAAGCGCCCACCGCCACGCCGGTCGTCCCGCCGGTCGTCACGCCCGCGGAAACCACCGGGACGCCCGCCGCGGTCGTCGCGCCGCGGCCCGCGCCCACGGTCGTCCCGTCCGCGGAACCCGCCGCGCTCGCCGCGGCTGTCGTCGCGCCGGAAACCGCCGCGCTCCGGACGGTCACTGCGCTCCTCCCGACGGAACCCGCCGCGCTCCCCGCGGTCGTCACGCCGGAAGGACGGACGGTCCCCACGGTCGTCACGCCGGAAACCGCGGTCGCGATCGTCCCGGCGATCGTCACGCCGGACGTACCCACCGCGGTCACCCTCGCGCCTGTCGTCCCGACGGTCGTCGCGCCTGTCGTCACGCCTGTCGTCACGCCGGAAGCCTTCGCGCTGCCCCCGGTCGTCACCGCGCCGGTCGTACCCACCGCCACGGTTGTCGTCCCGCCCGTGGAAACCGCCGCGCTCGCCGCGGCTGTCGTCGCGCCGGAAACCGCCGCGCTCCGGACGGTCACTGCGCTCCTCCCGGCGGAACCCGCCGCGCTCACCACGGTCGTCACGCCGGAAACCGCCGCGCTCTCCACGGTCGTCGTCCCGGCGGAAACCGCCGCGGTCCCCGCGGTCGTCCCGGCGGAAGGAGGGGCGGTCGCCTCGGTCGTCCCGGCGGAAGGAGGGGCGGTCGCCTCGGTCGTCCCGGCGGAAGGAGGGGCGGTCGCCTCGGTCGTCCCGGCGGAAGCCACGGTCGCGGTCGTCCCGGCGGGGGCCGCGGTCATGGTCGTCGCGCCGGCCGTATCCGCCACCGCGGTTGTCGTCCCGGCGGAAACCGCCGCGCTCCCCGCGGTCGTCCCGGGGCCGGTCGTCGCCCCGGCGATCGTCACGCCGGAAACCGCCTCGGTCGCCGTCACGACGACCGTAGCCCCCGCGGTCGTTGTCACGGCGGAAGCCGCCACGGTCCCCGCGCTGACCAGCGCGGTCGCCACGGTCACCACTGTCCCGTCGCCGCTGGTCGCGCTCCGGTCGGTCGTCGGGAGAGTTGGTGGACATCGGTGACTCCTGTCTTCGGTACCGCAAGTCATTCTCGCGCAGCCGGGTACCCGACGCGCTCTGGAAAAACAAAAGGACCCCTGGCCCCAGCTGAACGCTGGCGACCAGGGGTCCTTCCAAAGATTGTTCGGCGGTGTCCTACTCTCCCACAGGGTCCCCCCTGCAGTACCATCGGCGCTGTAAGGCTTAGCTTCCGGGTTCGGAATGTGACCGGGC
>NZ_JBFATO010000021.1:0-134348 GCF_040678355.1 Streptomyces sp. NPDC052701 | reverse complement strand
CGCATCCGACAGGATCAACTCGGCCTTCGGCCGCCCAGTACGCGCCACCCCGCAACCCTACACATCTGAACAGAATTCCTGACTCAGAAGACTAGGCGCCCCGGACCGGGAGCGCCGGCGGGAGACGCGGCCGGTCCGACGGCCGGCGCGGCCGGGGTCGACGTAGGGTGGTGGGATGCCCGACAACACCTCCCCCTACCTCGCCGAGGGCCCCCGGGTCGGCATACGCCTCCTCACCCGCGAGGACGGTGCCGAGTTCACCGCCCGCGCCCGGGAGAGCAAGGACCTGCACCGTCCCTGGCTGTTCCCGCCGGACACCGCCCGGGCGTACGCCGCGTACGCGGACCGGCTGATCGAGGACCCGGCCAGGGCCGGGTTCCTGGTCTGCGAGAAGGCCGACGGTGCCATCGCCGGGTTCATCAACATCAACAACATCGTCGAGGGCGCCTTCCGGTGCGGGGCGCTGGGTTACGGCGCCTTCGCGCACGCGGCGGGCCGCGGGCTGATGCGGGAGGGGCTGGAGCTGGTGGTGCGGTACGCCTTCGGGCCGCTGCGCCTGCACCGGCTGGAGATCAACGTCCAGCCCGCCAACACCGCCTCGATCGCCCTGGCCCGCAGGTGCGGCTTCCGGCTCGAGGGCTTCTCGCCGAACATGCTCTTCGTCGACGGGGCGTGGCGCGACCACGAACGCTGGGCGCTCACCGTCGAGATGACCGCTTCCGGTTGACCTTCACCGTGTCCAGGTCCGTGACCGCCGACCTGAGGTCGCGGAACCCGTGGCCGAGGCCGCGAAGCGCCTCGGCCGCCCGGTCCTCGGCGATCGCGGCCGCCATCTCCTCGCCGTCCGCCGCGTCCGAGACCACCACGAACCGCATCGAGAAGTGCTTGAGCGGGGACGGCTGGTACGACAGCGAGCCCTCCTCGGTGAACCGCATGCTGGTCAGGCCGTGGTCGGCGGCCCCGGCGAGCAGCCGGGCGCGGGCCTCGTCGGTGAGGGCGTCCCAGGTGCCCCGCACGATCACGCGGTAGGTGTGCTGCTCGCTCATCGCCGTCCCGTTCTTCGCCCATGGCCGTTGGAGATCCGACTCTACGTCGGCGAGGATGAACCGCATGCGGAATATCGTCGTGCTGGACGCCCCCTCCAACCTGGGCCTGCGCCCGCCCGCCCCCGGCACCGTGCCCGGCTGCCACAAGCTCGCCGGGGCGCTGCGCGACCAGCGGATCGTGCAGCGGCTGCGGGCGCTGGAGGGCGGGGTGGTGGTGCCGCCGCGCTACGACCGCGGCGACTGGCGGGAGGGCGACGGCGTCTTCAACGCGGCCGCCCTCGCCTCCTACACCCGCAAGCTCGCCGACCGCGTCGAACACCACGTCCGCGCCGGGGAGTTCCCCGTCGTCCTGGGCGGCGACTGCTCCATCCAGCTCGGCGCCTCGCTCGCGCTGCGCCGCACCGGGCGGTACGGGCTGGTCGCCGTGGACGCCTCCCCGGACTTCCGCCACCCCGGCAACTCCGACCACGTCGGCGCCGCCGGCGGCGAGGAGGTCGCGCTGGCCACCGGGCGCGGGCAGCGCGACCTGACGGACCTGGAAGGGCTGCGCCCGTACCTGCGGGACGAGGACGTGCGGTTCTTCGGCATCCGCGACTACTTCGAGGAGGAGCGCGCCGAACTCGCCGCCCTGAAGATCCCCGTGGTGACCGTCGGCGACCTGCGCCAGTGGGGCGCCGACGCCCTGGCCCGCGCCGCCGCCCAGTCCTTCGCGGCGCCCGGCCTGGACGGCTTCTGGGTCCACCTGGACGCCGACGTCCTCGACCCGTCCGTCATGCCCGCCGTCGACAGCCCCGACCCGGACGGTCTCAGCCCCGACGAACTCGTCGCCCTGCTGAGGCCGTTGCTGCGGTCCGGGCACTGCGCGGGGCTCACCGTCACCATCTACGACCCCGACCTCGACCCGGAGGGGACGGCGGGCGCCCTGCTGACGGACGTGGTGGTGTCGGCGTTCGCCGACCCCGCCGCCACCGCCGGGTCCTGACGGCTCAGGCGCCGCCGCGGTCCACGTACTCGTACACCGTCCCGTCCGGGTGCCGGGCGATCAGGTTGCGGCCCACCTGGGTCGGGAGCGGGCCCGCGACGATGTCGGCGCCCAGCTCGGTGAGCACGCGGTGGGTCTCCTCCACGTCCTTCACGGCGATCGTCGCCGCGACCCTGCGCAGCACCTCCAGCGCGGCCTCGGGGCCGCTCATCAGCAGGAAGCAGCCGACGGCGGCCACCTGGACGCCGCCCCGCTCGAAACGCAGGGCCCTGCCGCCCGCCAGCCGCTCGTAGAAGGGGATCGCGCTCTCCAGGTCGTCGACGCAGACGCGCAAGGTGGCACCGAGAATCTCCATGCGGACGAGCCTAGTTGCGACGGGCGGGGCAGGAGATCGCTCCACACGATCTCCGCGCGCCCGCGCCCTGCGCGCGGGGCGGCTCTCGGGCTCGCCCTCGGCCTGAGCCTGGCCCTGACGCCGGCCCTGGCTCTCGGCCTGCCCGACCGGGCCGCCGCGCCGGCCACCGCCGCGGTCCTGGGCGCCGCCGCCTGCACGCTGCGCGGCGCCGCCCGCCCCTGTTCCGCCCGGCCGGGGCCCCGGCGCACCGCGGAGACGGCCGCCGAGCGGGACCGCGCGCCCGGCGCCACCCCGCCCGCCACCCCGTTCACCGGGGCGCCCGCCGGGCCGGGCGGCGCCCCGGTCCCGCCGATGCCGAGCCGGATGCCGGGGCGGGCCCGGCCCGCCGCCGGCCTCCGGCCTGTCGCTCGTCGAGGGCGGCCGATCTCCCGGCCGGCCGCCGGCCGCCGGTTCGGCGTGCCGTCGTCCGGCGCGGTCCGCGAGCACCGGCGCTCCGGGGACGCCGGCCGGGGCGGCACGGCCGGCGTCCCCGGAACGCCCGGCCGTCCTACCGGAGCTGCGGCAGCACCTTCGTGCGGTAGAAGTCGAAGAAGCCGCGCATGTCCGGGCCGATCTGGTTGACGTAGATCCGGTCGAAGCCGGCGTCGGCGAACCGCCTCAGCTCGGCGACGTGCTCGTCCACGTCGTCGCCGCACACCCGGTTCTCGCGGACCATGTCCTCGGTGACCAACTGCTGGGCCTGTTCGAAGTGCTTGGGGGAGGGCAGCACCTGGCCCAGCTCGCCCGGCAGCTGTTCGTTGGCCCACAGCCGGTGGACGGTGCGGACGCATTCGTCCCTGTCGGTGCCGTAGCAGACCTTCGTGCCGCCGCTGACCAGCTTCCCGCCGCCCCCGCCCTTGCGGTACTGCTCCACCATCGCCGCGTCCGGCGCGACCGTGATGTAGCCGTCGCCGACGCGGGAGGCGAGCTGGAGCGCCGCCGGGCCGAAGGCGGAGACGTCGATCGGGACCGGCTCGTCCGGGACCGTGTACAGGCGGGCGTTCTCCACCGTGTAGTGCTTGCCGTGGTGGCTGACCTCCTCGCCGGTGAAGAGCCGGCGCATCACCTGGACGGCCTCCTCCAGCATCTCCAGCCGCACGTGCGCGGGCGGCCAGGGGTCGCCGAGGATGTGCTCGTTGAGCGCCTCGCCCGAGCCGACGCCGAGCCGGAAGCGGCCGTTCGTCATCACCGCGCTGGTCGCCGCCGCCTGCGCCACCACCGCGGGGTGCATCCGCACGGTCGGGCAGGTCACCGCCGTCTCGATCGGCAGCGACACGGCCTGGGACAGCGCGCCGATCACCGACCACACGAACGGGCTCTGGCCCTGCTCGTCGTTCCACGGGTGGTAGTGGTCGCTGATCCACAGCGACTGGAAGCCGGCCTGCTCGGCCATCCGCGCCTGCTCGACCAGCTCCGCGGGACCGTACTGCTCGCAGGAGAGGAAGTAGCCGTACTCGGGCATGGGGGAGCGCCTCCGCGACGTGGGGGTCGGTGTCCGGGACCGGGTACCCGGGGGCCGGGCCGGAAACCGGCGGCCGGGGCGGGCCGGGCGGCGGCGGACGTTTGGGTGCCCCGGCCAGGGGGACGCGGAACGTTCACGAGGTACGCGACAGCGCCGGAGGCGAACCGTGAGTCGACCCCGCATCGTGATCGTCGGAGCCGGCTTCGCCGGATACCGCACGGCCCGCACCCTGTCCCGGCTCACCCGGGGCCGCGCCGACATCACCCTGCTCAACCCGACCGACTACTTCCTGTACCTGCCCCTGCTGCCCCAGGTCGCCGCCGGCATCCTGGAGCCGCGCCGGGTCACCGTCTCCCTGTCCGCCACCCTGCCGCACGTGAAGCCGGTACTGGGCGAGGCCGACCGCATCGACCTCGACGGGCGCACCGTGCACTACACCGACCCCGAGGGCGGCGCCGGCACGCTCGGCTACGACCGGCTGGTGCTCGCCGCCGGCAGCGTCAACAAACTGCTGCCCGTTCCCGGGGTCGCCGAGCATGCGCACGGCTTCCGCGGCCTGCCCGAGGCGCTCTACCTGCGCGACCACGTCACCCGCCAGCTGGAAATGGCGGCCGCCGCCGACGACCCGAAGAGCTGCGCCGCCCGGTGCACCTTCGTCGTGGTCGGCGCCGGCTACACCGGCACCGAGGTCGCCGCGCACGGGCAGCTGTTCACCGACGCGCAGGTCCGCGGGCGCCCGCTGCGGCAGGGCATACGGCCGCGCTGGATCCTGCTGGACGTCGCGCCGCGCGTGCTGCCCGAGATGGACGAGAGGCTCTCCGCCACCGCCGGCCGGGTGCTGCGCGAGCGGGGCGTCGACGTGCGGACGGGGACCTCCGTGAAGGAGGCCACCCACGACGGGGTCCTGCTGACCGACGGCGAGTTCGTCGAGACCCGCACCCTGGTGTGGTGCGTGGGCGTACGGCCCGACCCGCTCGCCGAGTCGCTCGGGCTGCCCCTGGAACGCGGCAGGCTGCTGGTCGACCCGCACCTGCAGGTCCCGGGCCGGCCCGAGGTGTTCGCGTGCGGGGACGCGGCGGCGGTGCCCGACCTGGAGAAGCCGGGCGGCTACACGCCGATGACCGCGCAGCACGCCTGGCGGCAGGGCAAGGTCGCGGCGCTGAACGTCGCCGCCTCGCTCGGCAGGGGGAACGGCGAGCTGCGGCCCTACCGCCACCGCGACCTGGGCTTCGTCGTGGACCTGGGCGGCGTCAAGGCCGCCGCGAACCCGCTGGGCGTGCCCCTGTCCGGGGTGGCGGCGGGCGCCGTCACCCGCGGCTACCACCTGGCCGCCATGCCCGGCAACCGCGTCCGGGTCGCCGCCGACTGGCTCCTGGACGCCGTACTGCCGCGCCAGGCCGTGCAGTTGGGGCTCGTCAGGTCCTGGTCGGTGCCGCTGGACACCTCGTCCCCGGAAGTGGCACGGGTGCCGGGCGGGACGGACGGCCCGGGTCCGCGGGGAGCGGGCGACCGGGAGCTGGGCCAGGTGGTGGCCGGCCCCGAGGCACGGCGGCGGGCGGGCCCCCGATCCGGGCCGGGAGCGGCGGCCGCGGCCGGCACCGGCGGCGAGGGGGCGCGTGACCGGCCGGGGGACGAGGCCGCGCGGGCGGGGCAGGGCGACCGCCCGGCGAAGGCCCCGCCGGGCGGTGAACCGGCGAAGACCGAGCCGGGCGGCGAGCCCGCGAGGAACCAGCCCACCCCCCGCCCGCCGGCGGACCAGCCGCCCCCCGGCCCGGACACCGCCCCCGGCCCCGTCAAACGACCCGACGACTCTGCGGAAGGAGACTCATGAACACCGGTGAACTCGTCGAGCTCGGCCAGCAGTTGCGCGTGGACAGCATCCGCGCCGCCGCGGCCGCGGGCTCGGGGCACCCGACGTCCTCGATGTCCGCGGCGGACCTGATGGCCGTCCTCCTCGCGCACCACCTCCGCTACGACTTCGACCGCCCCGCCCACCCGGGCAACGACCGCTTCGTGCTGTCCAAGGGACACGCCTCGCCCCTGCTGTACGCCGCCTACAAGGCGGCCGGCGCCCTCGACGACCGGGAACTGCTCACCTTCCGCGAGCTGGGCAGCCGTCTGGAGGGGCATCCGACACCGCAGCGGCTGCCGTGGGTCGAGACGGCCACCGGCTCGCTCGGACAGGGTCTGCCGGTCGGCGTCGGCATCGCCCTGTCGGGGCAGCGGCTGGAGCGCACCGGCTACCGGGTGTGGGTGCTGTGCGGGGACAGCGAGCTGGCCGAGGGTTCCGTGTGGGAGGCCGCCGAGCACGCCGGGCACGAGCATCTGGACAACCTCACCGTGATCGTCGACGTCAACCGGCTCGGCCAGCGCGGCCCGACCCGGCACGGCCACGACCTTGACGCCTACGCCCGCCGCTTCCAGGCCTTCGGCTGGCACACCGTCGAGGTGGACGGGCACGACGTCGACGCGATCGACCGCGCCTACGGCGAGGCGGCCTCCACCAAGGGCCAGCCCACCGCGATCCTCGCCCGCACCCTGAAGGGCAGGGGCGTCGAGGCCGTCCAGGACCGCGAGGGCCTGCACGGCAAGCCGCTGCCGGACGCCGACGAGGCGATCGCCGAACTCGGCGGCCCGCGCGACCTGCGCGTCGAGGTGCACCAGCCGTCCGCCGCCCGCATGCTGCACTCCGTGACCACCGGCAGCGTCGACCTGCCCCGCTGGGACAAGGGCGACCCCGGGAAAGGCGTGGCCACCCGCGACGCCTTCGGGCAGGCGCTGGCCGCCCTCGGCACCGGACGCGGCGACGTCGTCGCCCTGGACGGCGAGGTGGGCGACTCCACGCGGACCGAGTTCTTCGCCAAGGAGCACCCCGACCGCCACTTCGAGTGCTACATCGCCGAGCAGCAGCTGGTCGCCACGGCGGTGGGACTCGCCGCGCGCGGCTGGGTGCCGTACGCCGCCACGTTCGCGGCCTTCCTCACGCGCGCGTACGACTTCGTGCGCATGGCCTCGATCAGCGGTTCCGGCATCAACCTGGTCGGCTCGCACGCGGGTGTCGCCATCGGCCAGGACGGACCCAGCCAGATGGGCCTGGAGGACCTGGCGATGATGCGGGCGGTGCACGGTTCCACCGTGCTGTACCCGTGCGACGCCAACCAGACCGCGCGGCTGGTCGGCGCGATGGCGGGTCTTGAGGGCGTGCGCTATCTGCGCACCTCGCGCGGCGAGAGCCCCGTGATCTACGGTCCCGACGAGGACTTCCCGGTGGGCGGCAGCAAGGTGCTGCGCTCCTCCGACCGGGACCGGATGACCATCGTCGCGGCCGGGGTCACCGTGCACGAGGCGCTGGCCGCCGCCGACGCCCTGGAGCAAGAGGGCATCCCGGTCCGCGTGATCGACCTGTACTCCGTCAAGCCCGTCGACCGGGCCACGCTGCGGCAGGCCGCCGAGGAGACCGGCTGCCTGATCACCGTGGAGGACCACCACCCCGAGGGCGGCATCGGCGACGCGGTCTGCGAGGCCTTCCTCGACGGGCGTCCCGTGCCCCGGCTGGTGCGGCTCGCCGTGCGGACGATGCCGGGCTCGGCCTCCCCGGCCGAGCAGCTGCACGCGGCGGGCATCGACGCGGAGTCGATCGCGGCGGCCGGGCGGCTGCTGGTGGAGGAGGCGGTCGTGCCGTGAGCCGTGACGGTCGTGCCGTGAACGCGGACGGTCCCGGGGCGGGCGGCGACGGCACGAGGAGGGTGCGGGCCGCGGCGGGCGGCGACGGCACGCGGACGGTGCGGGCCGGCCGCCGCACGCTGCGGCTCCACCGCCCGGACAAGGTGCTCTTCCCCGGGAACGGGGACGCCGAGCAGTACACCAAGGGCGACCTGGCCGACTACCACCGGGCCGTCGCCCCGTTCATGCTGCCGCACCTGCGCGGCCGGCCGCTGATGCTGGAGCGGCACCCGGACGGCATCGACGGTCCGCGGTTCATGCAGAAGAACACCCCGGAGCACTACCCGGAGTGGATCAGACGCGTGGAGCTGGCGAAGGAGGGCGGCACCGTCCACCACACCGTCTGCGACGACACCGCAGCCCTCCTCTACCTCGTCGACCAGGCGAGCATCACCGTGCACCGCTGGCTGTCCCGCGCCGACGGCGCGGAGTGCCCCGACCGGATGGTCTTCGACCTCGACCCGGCGGGCGAGGACTTCCCGGCGGTGCGGGAGGCGGCCCGGCTGCTCGGGGAGCTGCTCGACGGGATCGGCCTGCCCTCGGCGCTGATGACCACCGGGTCGCGCGGACTGCACGTGATCGTGCCGCTGGACGGCCGTCACGGCTTCGACGAGGTGCGCGCCTTCGCCCGGGAGGTCGCCGACACGCTCGTCGAGGACCGTCCCGACCGGTTCACCACCGCGGCCCGCAAGAAGGACCGCGGTGCGCGGCTCTACCTGGACGTGCAGCGCAACGGCTACGCGCAGACCGCGGTCGCGCCCTACACGGTGCGCGCCCTCCCCGGCGCGCCGGTGGCCACCCCGATCTCCTGGGACCAGCTCGACGACCCCGGCCTGCACGCCCGCCGCTGGACCGTCGCCGACGCCGTCGAGCAGGCCCGCACCGACCCCTGGGCCGGGCTCCCGCGCCGCGGCCGGGCCCTGGGACCCGCCCGGCGGCGGCTGAGAGCCCTGCGCGGCTGACCCCGTCCGGGCCGCTGAGCAGGGACGCGGCAGATGCGTGCCGCCGCGGAGGTTTGGCGAACACGCTTGCGGCCACACGAAGGGGGAGGTGGCCATGTCGAACACACACAACACGCAAGAGTCACAGAGTTCACAGGAATCCCATAGCTCTCACAAATCCACCGACAAACGCACGGCGGACCGCCGTCCGAGTCCCATGGAGGTGCTGCGCCAGGCGCGCAGCCAGCTGGCGGAACTCACCGGCATGACCGCCGAGTCCGTGTCGTCCTTCGAGCAGACGGAGGAGGGCTGGGCACTGGAGGTCGAGGTCCTCGAACTCGAGCGGGTCCCGGACACGATGAGCCTGATGGCGAGCTATCAGGTGGAGCTCGATCCCGAGGGACAGCTCACCGGTTACCGGCGTGTCCGCCGCTACGAGCGGGGACGGTCCGACGCGCGCAGGTCCGGCGGCCGCTAGGCCGCCCGACCGCAGGCACACCCACGACACAGGAGGAGGGACAGTCGGCATGACAGTCGTACCGGCACAGCAGACCGGCGGCGGAGGCGGCAGCAGCGGCCTCTACGACGTGCTCGAACTTGTTCTGGACAGGGGGCTGGTGATCGACGCGTTCGTGCGGGTCTCCCTGGTCGGCATCGAAATTCTGAAGATAGACGTGCGGGTCGTCGTCGCCAGCGTCGACACCTATCTGCGCTTCGCCGAGGCGTGCAACCGGCTCGACCTGGAGTCCGGGCCGCGCAAGAGCCCGGGCCTGCCCGAGATCGTCGGGGATATCACCGAGTCCGGCGCCCGCGGCAAGTCCAAGGGGGCGCTCTCCGGCGCCGCCCAGACCATCTCCGACGCTTTCAAGCAGGCCCGTGAGGAAGGCGAGGCGGAGCCGCGCCGCGCCCGCAAGACCAGCTCCGCACGCCGGAAGGAGGAGCAGGAGTGAGCACGTACGTCTACGGCATCGCCGCGAGTTCGCACCCCGCCCTTCCCGAGGGCATGGGCGGTGTCGGCGACCCGCCGAGCCCGGTGCGCATCCTGAAGGAGGGCGAGCTGGCGGCGATCGTCAGCGACGCCCCCGAGGACCTGCGTCCCAAGCGCAGGGACCTGCTCGCCCACCAGAACGTGCTCAGCGAGGCGGGCGCGGCCGCCTGCGTGCTGCCCATGCGGTTCGGCAGCGTCGCCCCGGACGACGAGTCGGTCACCGGGGTGCTCGCCGAGCGCGTCGAGCACTACAAGGAGCGCCTGCAGGCGCTGGACGGCCGGGTCGAGTACAACATCAAGGCCAACCACGTCGAGGAGGCCGTCCTGCACCGGGTGATGGCCGAGAGGGCGGAGATCCGCTCGCTCGCGGAGGCCAACCGGCAGGCCGGCGGCGGCAGCTACGAGGACAAGCTGCGGCTCGGCGAGATGGTCGCGGCCGCCGTCAAGGACAAGGAGGCCGAGGACGCCACCGTGCTGCAGGAGGCGCTGGAGCCGGCGGCCGAGGCCGTGAGCGTGGGTCCGGAGTCCACGGGCTGGCTCGCCAACGTGTCGTTCCTCGTCGACCGGGCGTCGGCCGAGAACTTCCTGGCCGCCGTGGAACAGGCCCGTAAGGACATGCCGCACCTGGAGGTGCGGGTCAACGGCCCGCTGCCGCCGTACAGCTTCGTCGAGCCCGGCCCAACCGAGCCGGCCGGCACCGCGGTCGGTGGCGCGGGCACCGGAGCGGGGTGACGACGTGGGCCTGATCTCTGAGGTGCTGCTGCTGCCGTTCGCGCCGGTGCGCGGCAGCGCCTGGGCCATCAGACAAGCGCTCCAGGAAGCCGAGCGGATCTATTACGACCCCGCCACGGTCCGGGCCGAACTGGCCCGGCTCGAGGAGCGGCTGGAGGCCGGAGAGATCACCGAGGAGGAGTTCGACCGCATCGAGGACGAACTCCTCGACCGGCTGGAGATCGCTTCGCGCAGGAGCGCGGGAACGGGCAACGGGACGACACCATGAACCGAGTGGGACTGGGCCTCGCCGTAGGGGCCGGATACCTCCTGGGACGCACCAAGAAGCTGAAACTGGCCCTCGCCGTGGGCACCGCGGTGGCCGGCAAGCGGATGCACCTGAGCCCGAAGGCGCTCGCCGAGCTCGCCTCCCAGCAGCTGAAGGCCAACCCGCAGTTCAAGGAGATCGGGGACCAGCTGCGTCAGGACCTGCGCGGGGTCGGCAAGGCCGCCTCCGGCGCCATGGTCGAGCGGCAGATCGACGCGCTCGCCGACCGGCTGCACGGCCGGACGGCCCAGGTGCGCGAGCAGCTGTCCGGCGTGGTGCCGGGGGCGTCCGGCCGCGGCGCCCGGGACGAGGAGCCCGGGGCCGAGGAGGAGGAGCCGGAACCGGAGGACGAGCAGCGCGAGGCCGAGGAGCCGGAGGACTCCGGACCGCGCGACGAGGAAGAGGACTCCGGGCCGCGCGACGAGGAGGGGGGACGGCGGGCGCCGTCCAGGACCCCCGCCAAGAAGACGGCCAAGAGGGCGGCGAAGAAGGCCCCTGCCAAGAAGACGGCGGCCAAGAAGACGGCGGCCAGGAAGACCACGGCCGGGAAGACCGCCGCGAAGCCGGCGGGCAAGAAGGCGGCCGAGGGCACGGGCGGCGCCCGGGCCAGGCTGCCGAAGGGAGGCGGTGAGCGATGACCGAGACGCTCGGATCGGCGTCCTCCGCCGCACGCGGGGCGACGAAGAACCCGCTCGCCGACCTGGCCCAGAGCGAGGCCGCCGACCGGCTCAAGGCGGAGGTGCAGGAGTACCTCGCCGCCCAGGCCACCCGGCTGCTGACCGGCGTGGGCCGCAAGCTGGGCGAGACCACGGGCAAGCTCAACGACATCGCCGAGGGCAAGAGCCCGGGCTTCGCCAAGCTCGCCCTCGACGGCGGCCGCAAGCTCGCCGAGGGCAAGGGGCCGCTGCGCGCCGCCCTGGAGACCGGCGGGTCGCACCTCAAGGACAAGGTGACGGGCGCGGTGAAGAACCTGGGGGGCGGCAAGCGCAAGCGCGGCACGGGCAGTAAGCCCACCGTCATCATCGAGCACATCGACGTGGGCGTGCCGCTGCGCACCGCGTACGACCAGTGGACCCAGTACCAGAGCTTCAGCACCTTCGCCAAGGGCGTCAAGAGCGCGAGCCGCTCCGACGACACCACCTCCGACTGGCAGGCGAAGGTCTGGTGGTCCAACCGCAGCTGGAAGGCGAAGACGACCGAGCAGGTGCCCGACGACCGCATCGCCTGGACGTCGGAGGGCGCCAAGGGCACGACCAAGGGCGTCGTCTCCTTCCACCGCCTGGCCGACAACCTCACCCGCATCCTGCTGGTCATCGAGTACTACCCCACGGGCCTCTTCGAGAAGACCGGCAACATCTGGCGCGCCCAGGGCCGCCGGGCCCGGCTCGACCTGAAGAACTTCGCCCGCTTCATCACCCTCAAGGGCGAGGCGGAGGACAGCTGGCGCGGTGAGATCCGCGACGGCGAGGTCGTGCGCAGCCACGAGGACGCGCTCGCCGAGGAGGAGAGCGAGGAGTCCGAGGAGAACGGGGAGGACACCGGCGAGGAGTCCGAGGAGGACCGCGCCGAGGACGAGTACGACGAGGAGGAGCCGGAGGAGGAAGAGGAGGAGCAGGACGAGGACGTACCCGAGGGCGGGTACGAGGACGAGGAGGAGCCCGAGGGCGAGGAGGAACCCGAGGGCGAGTACGAGGACGGGTACGAGGACGAGCCCGAGGCGGAGGCCGAGGACACGGACGAGGACGAGGAAGACGAAGAGGCCGGGGAAGAGGACGAGGAGGAAGGCGCGTACGAGGACGAGCCTGAGGGAGGGAGCCGGCGATGACGATGTCCAGCCGGCTCCCCGAGCCCTACGGGCAGGGCGGCGGCGCCAATCTCGCCGACATCCTCGAACGAGTCCTCGACAAGGGCGTCGTCATCGCCGGCGACATCCGCATCAACCTGCTCGACATCGAGCTCCTCACCATCAAGCTGCGCCTGATCGTCGCCTCCGTCGACAAGGCGAAGGAGATGGGCATCGACTGGTGGGAGAGCGACCCGGCATTGTCCTCGAAGGCCCGTCGCGACGAACTGGCCCGCGAGAACGCGGAGTTGCGCGCACGACTGGAGCGGCTGGAACAACTGGAGCCGAGCCGCAGACAGGAGGAGACACCTTGACCGGACTGCGGTACGTCTACGCCGTCTGCCGTCCCTTCGGCACGCCGCTCCAGGCCCAGCTGAGCGGGGTGGCGGGCGACCCGCCCCGGGTGCTCACCCACCACGGCCTCGTCGCCGTCGTCAGCCACGTCCCGGAGCAGGACTTCGCGGAGGGGCCGCTGCGCGCCCATCTGGAGGACCTCGACTGGCTGACCGCGACGGCCCGCGCCCACCAGGGCGTGATCGACGCGCTGACCACCGTGACGACCCCGCTGCCGCTGCGGCTCGGCACCGTCTTCCTGGACGACAGCGGCGTCCGCACGATGATCGAGGAACGCGAGGACGACTTCCGGCGCACGCTCGACCGGCTGGAGGGCCGGGTGGAGTGGGGCGTCAAGGTGTACCTGGAGGCCGAGCCCGCGCGCGCCGCCGCCCCGGCCCCGCAGAAACCGGCGTCGGGCCGCGACTACCTGCGGCAGCGGCGCATGCAGACCAGGTCCCACGAGGAGACGTGGCAGCGGGCGGAGGAGTTCGCGACCCGGCTGCACCAGACGCTTTCCGCGTATGCCGAGGACTCCCGGCTGCACGCGCCGCAGAACCCCGCGCTCTCCGGGAGCTCCGGGCGCAACGTGCTCAACGCCGCCTATCTCGTGCCGCGCGCGCGTTCGGAGGAGTTCGTGGAGATGGTCGACCGGACCAAGGACGAGGCGCCCGGGATCCGCGTCGAACTCACCGGCCCGTGGGCGGCCTACTCCTTCGCCGGCGAGGAGACGGGCCAGGAGGAGAACGAGGGGGGCCGGCCGTGACCGTGGTCGAACGCCGTGAGATCGCCCTGGTGGACCTCCTCGACCGGCTGCTCGCCGGCGGAGTCGTGATCACCGGGGACATCACGCTGCGCATCGCGGACGTCGACCTCGTCCGCATCGATCTCAACGCGCTCATCAGCTCGGTGAACGCGAACGTGCCCTCCCCCTTCGGAGATCTGTCGTGACCCCGCGCAAGCGGCTCGACCTCGAGCCCGACACCGTCGAACGCGACCTCGTCAAGCTCGTCCTGACCGTGGTGGAACTGCTGCGCCAGCTCATGGAGCGCCAGGCGCTGCGCCGGTTCGACGAGGGGGACCTGAGCGAGGAGCAGGAGGAACGCGTCGGGCTCACGCTGATGCTGCTCGAGGAGCGGATGGCGGAGCTGCGCGAGCGCTACGGCCTGCGGCCCGAGGACCTGAACCTCGACCTCGGCCCCCTCGGACCCCTGCTTCCCCGGGACTGAACCCGCCGGGTCCTTCCCGAAGCGGCCCTCCCCTCGGGGAAGGGCCGCTTCGGCGCACGCGCCACCTGTACCGGCGGCCCCTGCCCCTGTCCTTATCCCTGTCCCTCTACCTCTACCTGTCCCTGCCCGTGCTCCGGGTCGCGGCCGAGCCGTGGAGGAAGGACCCCGGCAGCCGCACGGCGCGTGCGGCTCAGGCTCCCACGCGGCAGAGGATCTCCCCGTGCAGCACACCGAACCAGCCGTCCTCCCGGCCGCCCCACTCCCGCCAGGCCGCGGCCACCGCACGCAACGTCTCCTCGGTCGCGTGCCCGCCCTCGACGGCCAGCCGGGCGTAGTCCGAGGCGACGGTCCGGTCCGCCCACAGTCCGCTCCACCAGGCCCGCTCGTCCGGCGCCGAGAAGGTCCAGGTGCTTGAGGTGGCCGTGACGTCCGCGAACCCGGCCCGCAGCGCCCAGGACTTCAGCCGGCGCCCGGCGTCCGGCTCGCCGCCGTTGGCGCGTGCCACCCGGCGGTAGAGGTCCAGCCACTCGTCCATCCCCGGTGAGGCGGGATACCAGGTCATGGCCGCGTAGTCGGCGTCCCGGACGGCGACGAGCCCGCCCGGCCCGGTGACCCGCCGCATCTCGCGCAGCGCCCGCACGGGATCCCCCACGTGCTGGAGCACCTGGTGGGCGTGGACCACGTGGAAGGCGCCGTCGGGGAAGTCCAGGGCGTGCACGTCGGCCACCGCGAAGTCGACGTTGGCCAGACCGCGCGCCTCGGCGGTGGCCCGGGCCTGCTCCAGCACCCCCGGGGCGCGGTCGACCCCGGTGACGTGCCCGTCGGGGACGAGCTCGGCGAGGTCGGCGGTGATGGTGCCCGGCCCGCACCCGATGTCCAGGATCCTCATGCCGGGCCGCAGCGAGCCGAGCAGGTAGGCCGCGGAGTTGGCGGCGGTGCGCCAGGTGTGCGAGCGCAGCACCGACTCGTGGTGCCCGTGCGTGTAGACGGCGGTCTCCTGTGGTCCGGACATGGCGGACGCCCACCCCTTCTCGTCTGGTCGGGACGGACACCACCGTACGCGCGTCGACCGAATGACGAGACCCGAATCTCACTCTGTGGACTGCCGGATCGTCAGCGGCCTGCCATCGGCCGGTACACGGTCAGCGCCTCGGGCAGCTTCTCCAGCGTCACCCGCCCCTCCACCTCGGTGACCTCACCGTCGTAGGCGAGCAGCGTGCCCGGCACCACGTGGTCCAGCCGCAGCCGCCTCACCTGGACCGCGGCGTGGGCGGGGGAGCGGGTCAGCGGACCGGCGAGGGCCGCGGCCAGCAGCCGCGCGGCGGGCCGCCGGCCGCCGTGCACCACCCGCACGTCGAGCTGCCCGTCGGCGAGGTCCACACGGCGGCCCGGCGCCAGCCCCATCCGGTGGTACGTGCCGTTGCCCGCGAACAGCAGCCACAGCGGGCGGGCGCGGCCCCGGAACTCCGCCTCCAGCGGATGCCGGTCGGCCCGCAGCACGCGCAGGGCCGCGAGCACCCCGGCCGGCCAGCCGCCGATCCGGTGCGACCAGCGGTCCCGCTCGCGCACCAGCTCCGGATAGACGCCCAGGCTGCAGGTGTTGAGGAAGACGCCCTGCTGCCCGCTGCTGCTGAACCGGCCCACGTCCACGCGCACCGCGTCGCCGTCGCGCAGGGCGCGGGCCAGGTCCCGCACGTCCTCCACGCCGATGTCCAGGGCGAAGTGGTTGAGGGTCCCGCCGGGCAGCACCGCCAGGGGCAGGCCGTGGCGCAGGGCGACACGGGCGGCGGCGTTCACGGTGCCGTCGCCGCCGCACACCCCGAGGACCCGCGCACGGGCCGCGGCCTTCTCCAGCTCCGCCGGGACGTCGGCCGGCTCGCACTCGACGACCTCGGCGCGGGGCAGCTCGTCCCGCACGGCGCGGGCGCGGTCGGCGGTACCGGAGGCGGTGTTCGCCACGAGGATCAGCCCCGCACCGTCCGGCAGGGCCGGCACGTCGGCGCGGGGCCGGGCCGGCGGGACCGCCTGGGACCGCGTCGGCACCAGGCCCCGCACGGCGAACGCGGCCCCCACGCCCAGCGCCGCGCCCGCCAGGACGTCGCTCGGGAAGTGGACGCCGGTGTAGACGCGGGAGAGGGCGACCGAGGCGGCCACCGGGGCGACGGCCGCGCCCCAGGCCGGGGACTCCAGCGCGACACCGGTCGCGAACGCGGCCGCCGACGCGGAGTGGCCGGAGGGGAACGACGTGGTGATCGGCTGCCGCCTCAACTGCCGCACCAGCGGCACCGGGTCGAGCAGCGGGCGGGGCCGGCGGACCGTGCGCTTGCCGAGGGTGTTGATGGTCAGCGAGGCCAGGCCGAGCGAGGCCAGCCCCCGCGCCGCGGCCCGGCGGCCCCTGGGCGTGCGCGCTGCGGCCATCGCGGCGGCCGCCGCGCACCACAGCACACCGTGGTTCGCGCCGCGGCTCAGCCGGGGCAGCACGGGGTCGGCACCGGGCCAGCGGCGGGCGGCGACGGCCTCGAACAGACGGCGGTCCAGGGCGAGGAAACGGCCGAGCAGGAGGTGGTGCCCGGGCCGGGAGACGGTCAGATCCACGTCGGGGGTCGTCATGCCATGCGGATACCCGGTGGGGGCGGTTTCCTGCCCGGGGCCCCGCCCCGCCTCCGCCACCCGGGGGCACCGTCGGTAAAAGCGTTTGCCCGGTCCTCCCGCCGCCCACAGAATCGCTCCCCATGGGCCACATCGAAGCAGCGCACCTGGAGTACTGCCTCCCCGACGGGAGGGCCCTGCTCGGCGACGTGTCCTTCCGGGTGGGGGAAGGGGGCGTCACGGCCCTGGTCGGCCCGAACGGGGCGGGCAAGACCACCCTGCTCCGCCTCCTGGCCGGTGAGCTGAAGCCGCACGGCGGATCGGTCACCGTCAGCGGCGGCCTCGGCGTGATGCGGCAGTTCGTGGGGTCCGTACGGGACGACACGACCGTACGCGACCTGCTCGTCTCCGTCGCACCGCCCCGCATCCGCGACGCGGCCCGGGCCGTCGACAGGGCCGAGCACGCGATCATGACCGTCGACGACGAGGCCGCCCAGCTCGACTACGCCCAGGCCCTCGCCGACTGGGCCGAGGCGCGCGGCTACGAGGCCGAGACGCTGTGGGACGTGTGCACCACGGCCGCGCTCGGCGTCCCGTACGAACGGGCGCAGTGGCGCATGGTCCGCACCCTGTCCGGCGGCGAGCAGAAGCGGCTCGTCCTGGAGGCCCTGCTGCGCGGCACCGACGAGGTGCTGCTCCTGGACGAGCCCGACAACTACCTCGACGTGCCGGGCAAGCGCTGGCTGGAGGACAGGCTCGCCGAGACCCGCAAGACCGTCCTGCTGGTCTCGCACGACCGCGAACTCCTCGCCCGCGCCGCCCGGCGCATCGTCTCCCTGGAACCGGGCCCGGCCGGCGCCGACGCCTGGGTGCACGGCGGCGGCTTCGCCACCTACCACCAGGCCCGCCGGGAACGCTTCGCCCGCTTCGAGGAGCTGCGCAGGCGCTGGGACGAGAAGCACGCCCAGCTGAGGAAGCTGGTCCTGACCCTGCGCCAGGCGGCCGCCGTCAGCCACGAGATGGCCTCCCGCTACCAGGCCGCCCAGACCCGCCTGCGCAAGTTCGAGGAGGCCGGGCCCCCGCCGGAGCCGCCGCGCGAGCAGGACATCAGGATGCGGCTCAAGGGCGGCCGTACCGGCGTACGCGCCGTGGTGTGCGAGCGCCTGGAGCTCACCGGCCTGATGAAGCCCTTCGACCTGGAGGTCCGCTACGGCGAGCGCGTCGCCGTGC
This sequence comes from Streptomyces sp. NPDC052701, assembly GCF_040678355.1. NCBI lineage: Bacteria > Bacillati > Actinomycetota > Actinomycetes > Kitasatosporales > Streptomycetaceae > Streptomyces > Streptomyces sp. NPDC052701. The sequence continues at coordinate 116,549 of NZ_JBFATO010000021.1, read as the reverse complement.
TCGGCTCCAACGGCTCCGGCAAGTCGCACTTCCTGCGCCTGCTCGCCGGGGAGGACGTGGCGCACACGGGGGAGTGGAGGCTGGGCGCGCGGGTCGTGCCCGGGTACTTCGCGCAGACGCACGCGCACCCCGAGCCGGCGGGCCGCACGCTCCTGGACATCCTCTGGAGCGAGCACGCCCAGGACCGCGGCGCGGCCATGTCCCGGCTGCGCCGCTACGAGCTGACCCACCAGGCGGAGCGGACGTTCGACCGGCTGTCCGGCGGCCAGCAGGCCCGTTTCCAGATCCTCCTGCTGGAGCTCCGGGGCGCCACGGCCCTGCTGCTCGACGAGCCGACCGACAACCTCGACCTGGAGTCGGCCGAGGCGCTCCAGGAGGGCCTGGAGGCGTTCGAGGGCACGGTCCTCGCGGTCACGCACGACCGCTGGTTCGCCCGCTCCTTCGACCGCTACCTCGTCTTCGGCGGCGACGGCCGGGTCCGGGAGACCCCGGAGCCGGTGTGGGACGAGCGACGGGTGGAGCGGGCGCGGTAGCCCTCGCTCCGGGGCGGCTCCGGCCGCCCGCCCCTGCTCCGGGGCGGCGGCCCGGACCCGGGCTCCGCGGCTCCCGCCCGGCGGTCGCCCCGGCTGGCGGGTGCCCCGGCCGCCGGGTGCCCCGGTTGGCGGGTGCCCGGCCGCCGGGTGCCGCCCGCGTGCCGGGCCCTCCGTGTGCCGCGGAGGCGCCGGCGCATCCGGAGGCCCGGGGGCCGGGCTGTCCGTAGAGTGGAGGCGGGAAGGCGGGATCCATGGCTTCCTCCCCGACGCCGTTCGGGAGTGGTGCTCCGCGAGCGGGTACCCGGGCCCCATGGACGAACACGACGAGCGGGGCAGCGCCATGACCGGAGTCGACCCGAGCCACCTGGACGACCAGCAGCTCATGAAGGAGCTGGAGACCATCCACCGCACCCGCCACGACACCCTGCTGTACGGGTCGAACGACGCGCTGCGGGCCCACAACGAGCGCATGGCGCAGCTCGAGGGCGAGTACCTGCGCCGCAACCCCCAGCGCCCGGTGGCCGCGGGCCGCACCCGCGAAGGAGCCCGGGAGCGGACCGGCTCGGACACCACCACCCCCGCGACCCCCGGCACCTGACCGGCGAGGCACACGGACGGGCCGCGCGGGGAGCACCCCGCGCGGCCCGCACACCCCTGCCCCGCGCCCCGAGGACGTGGGGCGGTCCGCTCAGCCGGCGGCCTCCTGGGCGAAGACGTCGAGGTACGTCTCGCAGAACGCCTTCAGGTCGTCCGGCTTACGGCTGGTGACCAGCTTGTTGGAGCCGTGGTCGCAGACCTTCACCTGCTCGTCGACCCAGGTGCCGCCCGCGTTGCGGATGTCGGTCCGCAGGCTCGGCCAGGAGGTCAGCACCCGGCCGCGCACCACGTCCGCCTCGACGAGCGTCCACGGCGCGTGGCAGATCGCGGCGACCGGCTTGCCCTGCTCGAAGAAGTCCCGTACGAACGCGACGGCCTTCTCCTCCATGCGCAGGAAGTCCGGGTTGGCCACGCCGCCCGGCAGCACCAGCCCGCCGAAGCGGCCGGCCGAGGTCTCGCCCACCACCTCGTCCACGGGGAAGGTGTCCGCCTTGTCGAGGTGGTGGAACGCCTGGATCTCGCCCGGCCGCGTCGACACGAGCACCGGTTCGTGGCCCGCGTCCTTCGCCGCCTGCCACGGGTCGGTGAGCTCCACCTGTTCCACGCCTTCGGGTGCGGTCAGAAAAGCGATGCGCATGATGGTTCAACGCCCTTTCGTGGGTCCTCGCGGCGCGCCGTCGAGCCTCGTCGCCCGGGGCGCGCTCCCTCTTCCGTCTTCCGCCGTCCCGCGTGCCCACGCCCGCCGTCCCGCGCGTCCTGCGGCGCGGCGGTCCCCGCCCGCGGTCCGGACCGCGGGCGGCGGGCGGCGGCGCGGGTCGCGGTGCCCCTTCCGGCCCGGTCGCGGCTCACGCACCGCCCCGGGCGTCCGGCTCGGCACGGCTGATGTCGGCCAGCGCCGACTCCGGTTCCTCGGCCTCGGCCAGGTCGCCGAGGCTGACGACACCGACCGGCAGGCCGTTCTCCACGACCGGCAGCCGGCGTACGGCGTGCGCCCGCATCAGGGCGAGGGCGGCCGACACCGGGTCGTGCGGCGCGACCGTCACCGGATCCGGCGTGCACACCGTGCGGGCGCTCACGGTCAGCGGGTCGATGCCCTCGGCGACGGCCCGTACCGCGATGTCACGGTCGGTGAGCACGCCGACGACCTCCTGGCCGTCGGCCACCACCACGTCGCCGATGTTCTGCGCGCGCATCAACTGCGCCGCCTCGACCAGCGAGGCGTCCGGACGCACCGCGACCACGCCCGGAGTCATGACGTCCTTGACGAACTGAGCCATCCCTGGGCCCCTCCTCAGCCGCCCGGCCGCCGGGGGCACCGCGGACGGCCGTCGCCGCGCCGCCCGCGGTGCCCCCGCGCCGGGTCCCTATGTGCGGTTCTCCTGTCCGGACCGCCCGCCGGTGTCCGCCCGCGCGGCCCCCTGCCCGGCCTCCCCGGAGCGGACCACGGCCTCGGCGAGCTGCTGGACCGTGCCGTAGTGGTCCCGGTGGGGCAGCCGCTCCACCGCCTCGACGAGCGCGTCGGGCGCCTGGTGCTCGCGCAGGGCCCGGGTCAGCTCGCGCCCGCTCGCCGGGAAGGCGCGGCGGCCCAGGATCCGGGCCAGCTCCAGCCGCACCGCCTCCAGCGACGTCGGCGCGCGGCTCGGTGTCACCGGTCCGCGGAAGACCTCCGGGTCGTCCTCGGCGGCCGGCTCCGGGTCGTGCCACTCCTCGGTGCGCGTGGGGTGCCCGGACCTGAGCAGACCCTGCAGTTCGTGCTTCATCTCGTCGTCCCGGTGGACGCTCAGCCGGTCGCTGCCTCGCTGCATGTCTCCCTCCACATCTACGGGGGTCCGCACCGCGTACCCGGACACCGCACGCCGACACCGGGTTGCCGCGCCGGATCGCCGCCGTCCGGGTTCGCCCCGCGTGCGACGGCGGACGCGGCGCCCCCGCGGCCGCTACTTCTTCTCGCGGCCCGGCAGGAACTCCTGCATCTTCGCCTTGAAGCCCTGCTTGATCACCGACCCCCGGTCGGCGTCGCCCTTCAGGAGGGAGGCGGCCGTCGCCTCCATCTGCTCCCAGGTGGCGTGCGGCGGAACCGGCGGCACGGCCGGGTCGGTCAGGAACTCGACCACCGCGGGACGGTCCGCCTCCAGGGCGGCCCGCCAGGCGTCCTGCACCTCCTCCGGCTTCTCCACCCGGATCCCGACCAGTCCGAGGGAGCGGGCGAACGCGGCGTACTGCACGTCCGGGAGTTCCTGCGAGGGCAGGAAGGACGGGGCGCCGCCCATGGCCCGCAGCTCCCAGGTGACCTGGTTCAGGTCGTGGTTGTTGAAGACGCCCACCACCAGGCGCGGGTCCTCCCACTGGTCGCGGTACTTCGCCGCCGTGATCAGCTCCGCCATGCCGTTCATCTGCATCGCGCCGTCCCCGACCAGGGCGATCGCGGGCCGGTCCGGGTGCGCGAACTTCGCGCCGATCACGTACGGCACGCCGCAGCCCATCGTGGCGAGCGTCCCGGACAGCGAGCCGCGCATACCGGCCCGCAGGGTCAGGTGCCGCGCGTACCAGTTCGCCGTCGACCCCGAGTCGGAGGTGACGATCGCGTCGTCCGGCAGCAGCGGGTCCAGGGCGCGGGCCACGTACTCCGGGTTGACCGGGTCGGCGCTCAGGCCCGCGCGCCGCTCCAGCACCTCCCGCCAGCGCCGGACGTTGTCGCACACCGTCTCGAACCACTCGCGGCCGCGGCCCCCCTCGATCAGCGGGATCAGCCGCTCCAGCGTCGCCTTCGCGTCCCCGACCAGGTTCACCTCGTAGGGGTAGCGCATCCCGACCATGTGCGGATCGACGTCGATCTGCACGCCCCGCGCCTTGCCGTACTCCGGCAGGAACTGCGAGTACGGGAACGAGGACCCGATGGTCAACAGCGTGTCGCAGTCCCGCATCAGCTCGTACGAGGGACGGGTGCCCAGCAGGCCGATCGAGCCGGTGACGTACGGCAGTTCGTCGCTGAGGACGTCCTTGCCGAGCAGCGCCTTGGCGACGCCCGCGCCGAGCAGCTCGGCGAGCCGCTCCACCTCGGCCCGCGCGCCGGCCGCGCCCTGGCCGACCAGGATCGCCACCTTGTCGCCGGAGTTGAGGATGTCCGCGGCCCGCCGCACGGCGTCGTCGGAGGGCACCGTCGTCCACGAGGTGCGGTCCAGGCTGGAGGGCACCATCTTGAACTCGTGCGTGGGCGGCGAGTAGTCGAGCTCCTGCACGTCACCGGGGATGATGACCGCCGTGGGGCAGCGCCGCGCGTACGCGGTGCGGATCGCGCGGTCCAGCACGTTCGGCAGCTGCTCGGGCACCGTCACCGTCTCCACGAAGTCGGAGGCGACGTCCTTGAACAGCGTGTGCAGGTCGACCTCCTGCTGGTAGGACCCGCCCATCGCGGTGCGGTGCGTCTGGCCGACGATCGCCAGCACCGGCACGTGGTCGAGCTTGGCGTCGTACAGGCCGTTGAGCAGGTGGATCGCGCCGGGCCCCGACGTGGCCGCGCACACGCCGAGACGGCCGCTGAACTTGGCGTACCCCACCGCCTGCAGCGCGGACATCTCCTCGTGCCGGGACTGGACGAAACGGGGCCGGTCCTCGGCCCGGCCCCAGGCGGCGAGCAGGCCGTTGATGCCGTCGCCGGGATAACCGAAGACGTGCTCCACCCCCCACGCGCGCAGCCGTTCGAGGACGTGGTCGGAGACGGTGGTGCTCATGTACGACCTCCCGGACGTAAGGGACACGGGCAGCACCGCTACGAGTCACCCCGCGCGCTGGGGGAAAACCTGCGCGGGGTTCGCGGCCGGGGGCGGGGGCGGGCGCGTGTCAGTGCCTCGGACAGCAGGCACGCCCGTGGGAGCGGCGCGAGGCCGCTCCGGACGCGTCTGTGCCGGCCTGCGGGTGCGCTTCCACGGTGACCTCCCAACCCGGAGCACCTTGGAGGGAGTTGCGACGCGCCATGCCGACCCGGCTCAGCACCCGGCAGCACCCGCACGACGACGCCCCGGCACCGCCGACGCCTTCCGCAGGCTCGCCGCGCTTTCCCGGGGCCCGAGCGCGACGCGCTCCGCGACGAGGTCGTCGAGGCCCGACTGCCCATGGCCGGCCGGCTCGCCGGACGCTTCCGCAACCGCGTCCGCTTCGCCTGCCAGGACCTGTCCCGGACCGTCTCCGGCCGCCGGCCCGCCGTCGCCGAGGTCGCCGGGCACGCGAACCCGGGCGAGGAGGACGTCCGGGCGGGGCGGGCGGCGCTGCCCGAGCGGGAGCGGACGATCCTGTACATGAGGTTCTTCGGGGACGTGACGCAGAGCCGCATCGCCGAGCAGCCGGGGATCTCGCGGATGCACGTGTCCCGGCTGATCGGCCGGTGCTGCGGCCGGGTGCGGGAGGAAGCCCTGCGGGACGCGCGGCAGGGCGTTCGCCCCCGGTGCGGGAGCCGCTCCCGCGCCGGACGCGAAGACGCCGGGGACGTCGCCCGTTCGGACGCGTCCCGTCCCGCTAATGGGGTCCGGCCGCGCGCGGGCGCCCCGCGGGCGGGCTGTGATGGCTGCGTAGCCGTAACCGCTCGAAGGAGCCCGTCCCATGCGCCGCACCGCCCGAGCCCTGTCCGCCGCCCTGCTGGCCGGTACCGCGTTGGGCGTCCTTTCGCCGGCCGCCTCCGCGGAGCCGACCGCGGAGGTCGGCGAGAGCACCGTCGCACCGGGCGGGAGCGTCACCGTCGAGGTGTCCTGCGACCCGGTCGGCGGCACACCGCCCGACACCGTGGAGGCCGTCTCGCGGGCCTTCGCGGAGGGCACCGTCCGACTGCGCCGCGCCACCGGCGGCGACGACGCGGCGTCCGGCCCCGCCTACCGGGGCACCGCCAAGGTCGCGCCCGCCGGCGATTTCGAGGAAGACCCCGACGCGGCCGGTGAGGACTCCCGGTGGACCGTCGACGGCACCTGCCCGTCGCCCTCGGGGAAGGACGGCGAACCCTGGAGCGCGGCGTTCACCGTCGCCCACCGCAACGGCACCGGCAGCTCCGGTTCCGCCCAGGAGTGCTCGGACCCGCACGCCACCGACTGCGGCGACTCCGGATCCGTCCCCGGTGGCGACTCCGGATCCGAGGCCGGAGGTGACTCCGAATCCGAGACCGGAGGTGACTCCGAATCCGGCGCGGATGGCGACTTCGCCTCCGGCGGCGACTCCGGGTCCGTCCCCGGTGGTGATTCCGAACCCGGGTCCGGTGGCGACTCCGAATCCGCCCCCGGTGGCGACTCCGGATCCGAGGCCGGAGGTGACTCCGGATCCGAGGCCGGAGGTGACTCCGGATCCGAGGCCGGAGGTGACTTCGAATCCGTCCCCGGTGGCGACTCCGGATCCGGGTCCGGCGGCGACTCCGAATCCGGCGCGGATGGCGACTTCGCCTCCGGCGGCGACTCCGGATCCGTCCCCGGCGGCGATTCCGAACTCGAGTCCGGCGGCGACCCGGGCTCCGCCCAGCCGTGCCCCGACCGGCACGCCACCCCCTGCGGCGCCGCCACGGTGCAGCGCGGGGTGCGGGCCGGTGCGGGCGGTTCCTTCACCGACTCCGTGCCCGCCCTGGTCGCGGGCGGACTGCTGATCGCCGGCGCGTGCGGCGCGGCCGTGCACCGGCTGCGCCACCGGGACACCGGCATCCACGGCTGACCGTTCCCCCGCGGGCGCGCCCATGCTGTGACCGGCACAACCCTGCCGGGCACCCATGGGCGGCGCCGCCGTGGGTATCCAAAGGCCGAGGGCACGAGCCGCACCGTACGCACCGTCCGGCAGCGCACGGCACACGAGCACGAGCCGAGGGCGTTCAGGACACGGCACGAGGACTGCGCGGAGGCAGGCATGCGGCGGACGGACCCGGTAGGCCACGGCCCCGTCCGTTTCGGGCCGTCGCTCCCCGAGGACGGGCTGCCCGTGCTGCCCGAACTGTCCGCCGTGCTCGCCGCCGCCGCGTCCCGCCCCGGGACCGAACCCGTCGGCGGCGGCCCCGCCCTGCTGGAGGCCGCCGGCGGCTACTGGGGCCGGCGCGGCCTGCCCGCCCGCCCCGAGCGGCTGGTCGCCGCCCCCGGCGCGCCCGCCCTGCTGGTCGCGCTGACCGCCGCGCTCGGCGGTGACGTCCTGGTGCCCAGACCCTGCGCCGCCTGGTGGGCGCCGTACGCCCGCCTGCTGGGCAGACCCGCCTTCCACGTGCCGACGCCGGCCGAGAACGGCGGCGTCCCCGACCCGTACGCCCTCCTGGAGACCGTGCGCCGGGTCCGCGCCGAGGGCGGCGACCCGCGCCTGCTCGTGCTGTCCGTCGCCGACGACCCCACCGCCACCGTCGCCCCGCCCGAACTGCTGCACGAGACCGTCGAGGCCGCCGCCGGCGAAGGGCTGCACCTGGTCAGCGACGAGACCTGGCGCGACACCCTGCACGAGCCGCACGACACGGTCCTGCTCAGCCCCGCCGAGATGCTGCCCGAGCGGGTCACCGTCGTCACCGACCTGGCCGGTGCCCTGCTCCCGCCCGGCTGGCCCGCCGCCGTGGCCCGCTTCCCGGCGCACCGGGCCGGGGACGACCTCCGCGCGCGCGTGCTCGACGTCCTCACCGCGCTCGGCGCCCGCGTCGCCGCCCCCGTCGCCGCCGCAGCCGGGTACGCGCTGGGCGAGCCGGAGCCGGTCACCGCGCGCGTGGCCGCCGCCGTACGCCTGCATGCGCGCGTGGCCGCCGCCGCACACGCCGCCGTGGTCGCCGCGGGCGCGCTCGCCCGGCCCCCGCGGGCCGGCCGCCACCTGTACGTCGACCTTGCCCCGCTGCGCCCCGCGCTGGCCGCGCACGGGGTCGGTGACGCACAGGAACTGGAGGACTTCCTCACCGCCCGGCTCGGCGTGCCCGCGCCGGGCGGCCACCGCTTCGGCGACGACCTCGCGGCGCTGCGCGTGCGCCTGTCCACCGGCTCCCTGCTGGGCGGTTCGGACGAGGAGCGCGCGGAATGCCTCGGGTCCCCCACGCCGTTGGAACTGACGCACGTGCAACGCGCGTTGAATCACCTGAAGTCGGTTTTCGACGATCTTTGCGACGACGCTCAGCGATGGGAGCCTCCTCGATGACGCAGCAGTCCGAGTCGACCACCACGAGCACACCCACCCCGGAAGCCGACGTTCCGCCGGACCCTTCCCCGCTCGCGCCCCCTCTTCCGCCGCTCCCGGCCCCCCGGCCGCTCGGCGAACGCCGGGTGTGGCCGAGAACGTTCCACGACCGGCTGACCGCTCCGCTGCCCGGCCTGAAGGCCATCGCCCGGTTCGCCCGCGAGGGTTCCGTACGCCCCGGCAAGGAAGGGCTCGCCGACATCCCCCGGCTGCCCTTCGAACCGGAGCCGCTGCCCCGGGTGGACGCGCGCACGGTCGCCGTCTCCTGGGCGGGGCACGCCAGTTGGGTCGTACGGATCGGCGGGCTCACCGTGCTCACCGACCCGGTCTGGTCCCGCCGGATCATCGGCACCCCGGCCCGGATCACGCCCGTGGGCATCCCCTGGGAGGCGCTGCCGCCCGTCGACGCGGTCGTCATCAGCCACAACCACTACGACCACCTGGACGCCCCCACCCTGCGCCGACTCCCGCGCGACACACCGGTGTTCGTGCCGGCCGGGCTCGGCCGCTGGTTCCACCGCCGCAGGTTCACCCGCGTCACCGAGCTGGACTGGTGGGAGGCGGCCGAACTCCCCCCGCGGGACGGTGCCGCGGGCGCCCCGGCCGAGGACGGCGGCGGGCGGCGGGCGGGGGTCCGCTTCGACTTCGTCCCCTCCCACCACTGGTCCAAGCGCACCCTCACCGACACCTGCCACAGCCTGTGGGGCGGCTGGGTGCTCACGGCCCCCGACGGCAAGCGGGTCTACTTCGCGGGCGACACGGGCTACGGCCACTGGTTCTCCCGCATCGGGCAGCGCTACCCGGGCATCGACCTGGCCCTGATGCCCATCGGCGCCTACGACCCGCGCTGGTGGCTCAGCGACGTCCACTGCGACCCGGAGGAGGCGGTCCGGGCCACCCTCGACCTCGGCGCACGGCGCATGGCGCCCATGCACTGGGCGACGTTCGTGCTGTCGGCGGAGCCGGTCATGGAACCCCTCACCCGGGTCCGCGCCGCCTGGGAGAAGGCGGGCCTGCCCCGCGAGGACCTGTGGGACCTGCCGGTGGGCGGGTCGCGCGTGGTGGACTGAGCGACCGGGGAACTCCCGGGCCGGGGGTGTCCCGCACCGGGGGCTGGTGCCAGAGGTGTGCCGGACCGTTCCGGCGGCGGGCGGGACCCCGGCCGCCGGGCGTCCGCCCGCGCCGCCCGCGCCGCCGCGGCGGCGACCCCAGGCCGCCCCCGGGGCCACCGGGACTACCGGGCGACCGTCCCGCGCAGCCGTCGCCACACGGACGGGGCCGCGCCGACCAGCAGGGTCAGTGCGACCGCCGCGACCACGCCCTCCCACGGCTCGGGGAACAGCGAGCCGCCGAGGATCCCGATCAGCTGGTACGTCACCGCCCAGGCCAGGCAGGCCGGCAGGTTGCCGCGGACGAAGCGCCGCAGCGGCCACTTCGCCATGAGGCAGGCCAGCATCACCGGTATGCGGCCCGCCGGCACCAGCCGGGACAGCACCAGCACCGCCACCTTGTGCTCGGTGAGCTTCTCCTGCGCCTGCGCCAGCCGGTCCTCGGGTGCCCGCGAGCGGATCGCCTCCAGCCAGCGCGAGCCGTTCTTCGACCGCATCCCGCGCCGCCCCAGCCAGTACAGCGCCGCGTCCCCGAGGAACGCCGCCAGCGACGCGGTCACGAACACCATCGCCAGCGAGAACGGCGCCGTCCGGTGGACGGCCACCGCCGCCGCCGAACTCACGATCGCCCCGGTCGGCACCACCGGCACCAGCGCCCCGATCAGCACCAGCAGGAACAGCGAGGGATAGCCGATCGCCTGCTGGGCGGACTCCGGCGTCAGGGTCGCGGGCGCGGCGGCGGCCAGGGCGGGCAGCGGCCCCGCCGCACCCAGCTGCGCGGCCGCGGCGGGCCACGTCACCGGGCGACCTCCAGGCGCACGCTCTCCCCGTGCCCCAGCCGGTGCACCGTCACGCCGGGCGCGTGCTCGGCCGCCAGGCGCACGAACTCGTCGCCCGGCGCGTGGAACTCGTGGGGGCGCACACCGTCCATGCCGATCGGCCAGTACGTGCCGTAGTGCACCGGCACCGCGCTGTGCGGCGCCAGCCGGGCCAGTGCCCGGGCCGCCCGCCCCGGGTCCAGATGCCCCTCCCCGAGGAACGGCCCCCAGCCGCCCACCGGCAGCAGGGCCACGTCGACCGGGCCGACCTCCTCGGCCATGCCGTCGAACAGGCCGGTGTCCCCGGCGAAGTACGTGCGGGCCTCGCCCTCGACGACGTACCCGAGGGCGGGGGAGCGGTGCGGGCCGAACGGCAGCCGCCGCCCGTCGTGCCGTGCGGACACGGCCCGTACCAGCAGGTCGCCCACCCTGGTCCGGTCACCGGGCGCCACCTCGCCGATCCGCAGGTGCGTGAGCCGGCGCAGCCCCGGCACCGCCCGTCGTGCGCCCCGGGGCACGAGCAGGCGCGTGCCCGGGGCGAGCCGCGCCAGCGACGGCAGGTGCAGATGGTCGGCGTGCAGATGGGAGACCAGCGCCAGGTCCGCGTGCCGGGCGCCGGGCGCCGGCAGCGCGCCGCGCCGGCGGCGCAGGTGCGCGAGCCGGCGCGCGAACAGGGGATCGGTGAGCACGCGTATGCCCGAATCACGGATCGCGCACGTCGCGTGACCCCACCAGGTGATCTCCACCGGCACCTCTTCGCCTCCTTCGCGCGACTCCCCGAAGCCTACGGGCAGGAGTAGGGTCGGCGGCGAAAACCGGAGGTGAGGGGGTGCCATGGGGCCGGTCAGGGTGACGGCGATCGCGAGTCTGACGCCACTGGAGGAACTGGACGCCGATCCCTTCCTGGTGGACTCCCGCAGCCAGTACGCCATGTGCGCCCGCTGGGCCGCCGAGCGCGGCTACGTCGTCACCCGGGAGTTGCTGGTACGCGGCCTGCGGCCCGACCACGGCGTGCTGTGGGACGGGGTGCGGCCCGGGCTCGACGTGTTCGTGGCCCCCAGCCGCCGGGTACTGGAGAGCGCGTTGTCCTCCGCCGAGGAGTTCGCCGCCGAGTGCGCCCGGCGAGGGGTGCGGGTGGAGACCGCGGGCCTGCGGGAGCCCTCGTACGACGCCGCGATGAAGGCGTGCGTGCACCGCCGGCTGTCCATGCCGACCGCCGGGTACGACGGGCGCTGACGCCCCTGCCGGCGCGCCGCGCGCGGGCGCCGGCGACCTGCTCGAGGCCGGGCCGGGGCCGGGCCGGGGCTCGGGGACGAAGGGCGGTCCCCGCCCGTTGTGCCAGGGTAGGTGCGGGCCCGCGCCGACGACGGGCCGGGACGTGAGGGGGGGGGCGGGCGTGCGTGGGGAGCGTTGGCGGCGGATCGCCAGTCAGGCCGGGCGCAGCGTCGCGGTGTGGGCGGTGTCCACGGTCACCCTGCTGGTGCTCGCCGGGATCCTGCCCGACTTCCGGCTGCGGGCCGCCGACGGCGACAGCGCCACCGACATCGCGGTGACCGCCGCGTTCGGCGCGGGCGCCTTCGGTGTGCTGTCGGCGGTGGTGTGGCCGCTGCTGGTGCGCCTCCTGCTGCTCGTGCCGGCGCTCGTCCTCGGTCTGCTGGTGTTCTTCCTCAACGGCGCCCTGCTGCTGCTCGCCCTGCGCCTCGACCCCGGCGAGCGCGGTGCCGCCGCGCCGGAGACGGCGGTGGTGGTCGCCGCCGTGATGTCCGCCGTCGCCTCCGCCACCGGTGCCGCCCTCGCGGTGCGCGACGACGACTCCTACCGGCGCCGGCTCTACCGCCTCGCCGACCGGCGCCGCAGGTCCGGGCCGCCCTGTCCGGCCACCCACGGCACCGTCTTCCTCCAGCTCGACGGCGTCGGCCACGACGTCCTCACCCAGGCCGTCGGCAAGGGCCTGATGCCCACCGTCGCCCGCTGGCTCGGCACCGGCGACGGCCGGCGCCCCACCCACCGGCTCACCCCCTGGCGCACCGACTGGTCCAGCCAGACCGGCGCCAGCCAGCTCGGCATCCTGCACGGCAGCAACCACGACGTCCCCGCCTTCCGCTGGTACGAGAAGGACACCCGCGAGGTGGTGGTCTGCAACCGCCCCACCAGCGCCGCCGAGCTCCAGCGCCGCGCCGCGCGGAACGCGGGCCACGACGGCCTGCTCGCCGTGGACGGCGCCAGCCGCGGCAACCTCTTCAGCGGCGGTGCCGGCGAACAGGCCCTGGTGCTGTCCATCGCCACCCGCCGCCGCAGCCGCGAGAACCGCTCCCGCGCGGGCTACTTCGCCTACTTCTCCGACCCGGCCAACGCGGTGCGCACCGCGCTGTCCTTCGTGGCCGAGGTGGGCCGGGAGATCGGCCAGTCCGCCCGGGCCCGCCTGCGCAAGCAGCGCCCGCGCGTCTCCCGGGGCGGCCTGTACCCCTTGGTGAGGGCCTTCGCGACCGTGGTCGAGCGGGACGTGGTCGTCGCCGCCGTGATGGGCGACATGCTCGCCGGGCGCACCGCCGTCTACGCCGACCTGGTGGCCTACGACGAGGTGGCGCACCACTCGGGGCCGGCCGGCCGGGACGCCGAGAAGGTCCTCGCCCGCCTCGACCGCTCGCTGGCGCTGATCGAGAAGGTCGCCGAACACGCCCCGCGTCCCTACCGGATCGTCGTGCTGTCCGACCACGGCCAGAGCCCGGGCGAGACCTTCCGCGCCCGCTACGGCCTCACCCTGGGCGACCTGGTGCGGGCCGGCTGCGGGCTGCCCGTGCCGCGCCGGGCGGAGCGCACCCGCAGCGGCGCCGAGGCCCGCGCGGCCGCCCGCGCCGCCCTGCGCATCCACGTCGGGGAGAGCGGTGAGCGGCACTCTCCCGCGCGCCGCTCGGAGCCGATCGTGCTCGCCTCCGGCAACCTCGGCCTGGTCTCCTTCCCGGACGTGCCGCACCGGATGAGCAAGGAGGAGATCGACGCCCGGCACCCCGGACTGCTGCCGACGCTCGCCAACCACCCGGGCATCGGCTTCCTGCTGGTGCGCAGCGAACGGTACGGAGGGGTGGTGCTCGGCGCGTACGGCGCGGAGATACCGCTGGACGAGCTCGACGACGACCCCGGCCCGCTCGCCCCCTTCGGGCCGGGAGCCGCCGAGGCCGTGCGCCGCACGCACGGCTTCCCGCACACCGCCGACATCATGGTCAACTCGTTCTACGACCCCGCCGACGGCGAGGTCCTCTCCTTCGAGGAGCAGATCGGTTCGCACGGCGGACTCGGCGGCGCCCAGGGATGTCCCTTCCTGCTGTCGCCCCTCGCCCTCTCACCGCCGGTCGGCGACGGGGCGGAACTCGTGGGAGCCGAGCGCGTCCACGACGTACTGCGCCGCTGGCTGCGCGAGTCGGACGGACCGCAGGTGCCGGTGGACGATTCCCGGCCGCGGGTGGCTGAGAACGCACCTTTTGCGGTGCCGGACGGGGTCGTACAGGACAAAAGCGCGTGATTTGGAGCCGTGTCGGGTCATGCCCGACCATGGGCGCCGCCCCGGCGATCCCGGGCACCAGTTCGAAGAGAGGCGCACCACCCCATGCACGTCACCGGAACCGCCCCCCAGCCGGCTCCGGCCCCGCAGGAGACCGCGGCACCCGCCCCCACCCCCGCCGAAGACCCGGCGGGCGGCACCGGCCGGCACACCCGCCGCTTCGGGCTGCCCGTCGCGACCGCCCTGGTCATGGGCAACATCATCGGCGGCGGCATCTTCCTGCTCCCGGCCTCCGTCGCCCCGTACGGCACGGTCAGCCTGCTCGCCTTCGGCGTCCTGACCGTCGGCGCCATCGCCCTCGCGCTGGTCTTCGGGCGGCTCGCACAGCGCGATCCGCGCACCGGCGGCCCCTACGTCTACGCCCGTGAGGCCTTCGGCGACTTCGCCGGCTTCCTCGCCGCCTGGGCGTACTGGATCACCACCTGGGTGTCGAACGCGGCGCTCGCCGTCGCCGCCGTCGGCTACCTCGACGTCCTGATCCCGGTGGACGACCACCGCTGGACCGCCTGCCTGGCCGCGCTCGCCATCCAGTGGCTGCCCGCGCTCGCCAACTTCGCCGGCACCCGGTACGTGGGCGCGGTCCAGCTCGTCTCCACCGTGCTGAAGCTCGCGCCGCTGCTGCTCGTCGCGGTCGGCGGGCTGTTCTTCTTCGACCCGGACAACCTCGGCCCGTTCCACACCGGCGAGGGCGGCGTCGTCGGCGCGGTGTCCGCGTCCGCCGCGCTGCTGCTCTTCTCCTACCTCGGCGTGGAGTCCGCCGCGGTCAGCGCCGGAGAGGTCGACAACCCCAGGCGCAACGTCGGACGGGCCACCGTCATCGGCACCGCGGGCGCGGCCCTGGTCTACCTGCTGGGCACCCTGTCCGTCTTCGGCACCGTCGCCCACGACCGCCTGGTGGAGTCCTCCGCCCCCTTCTCCGACGCCGTCGACGCCATGTTCGGCGGCGGCTGGGGCGGCTGGGCCGTCGCGCTCGCCGCGCTGGTGTCGATGACCGGCTGCCTCAACGGCTGGACCCTGCTGAGCGCCCAGACCCCCTACGCCGCGGCCCGCGACGGGCTGTTCCCCGCCGCGTTCGCGCGCCGGCGGCGCGGGGTGCCCACGGTCGGCGTCGGCGTCACCGTCGTGCTGGCCTCGCTGCTGACCGTCTACAACTACACGGCGGGCTCGGCGAAGGTGTTCGACGTCCTGGTCCTGGTCACCACCTTCACCGCGACCGTGCCGTACCTGCTGGCCACCGCCGCGCAGCTGCGCCACCTCGTGGCGGGCCGGGGCGACCTGGTCGACCGCGCGCGCCTGGTGCGGGACGCGGTGGTCGCGGCCGTCGCCGCCGCCTTCTCGATGTGGCTGGTCGCGGGCGCCGGCTACGCGGCGGTGTACCAGGGCGTGCTGTTCCTGTTCGCGGGCGTGCTCGTGTACGCGGTGATGACGGGCCGGCGGCAGCGGGCCGCCTGAGCCGGGCCCGCGCGCGTCCGGGCGGCGCGGTGCGGCGCCCGGCCCGGACGCGCGGCGCGGGGCGCGGGCGGACGCCTCCCCGCCCGGGTGCGCGCCCGGCCCGGGCCCGCGGTAATTCGGCTGCGCGGCGCCCGCCCGACGCCCACACTGTTCGCGTCGGACCCCGGACACCCCGGGGTCCCCGTCGAGCATCCCGAGGAGCCCCTGCGTGCAGGCAGCCGTCACCGTCACTCCCGCCCGTGTCCCGGAACTGCTGCTCGGCCTCGCGACCGTGCGGCCGGTCTTCCTCTGGGGCGCCCCCGGCATCGGGAAGTCCTCCCTGGTGCGGGAGTTCGCCGAGTCGCTGGGACTGGAGTGCGTGAGCCTGCTCGGCACCCAGCTCGCCCCCGAGGACCTGATCGGCGTCCCGCAGATCCGCGACGGGCGCTCGGTGTTCTGCCCGCCGGAGGCCATCGCCCGCGACGAGCCGTACTGCCTGTTCCTGGACGAGCTCAACGCGGCCACGCCGGACGTGCAGAAGGCGTTCTACTCGCTGATCCTGGACCGCCGGATCGGCACCTACGAGCTGCCCCGGGGCTCCATCGTGATCGGCGCCGGCAACCGCGCCACCGACAACGCCCTCGCCCGCCCGATCGCCTCCGCCCTCGTCAACCGCCTCACCCACGTGCACCTGGAGGCCTCCGCGAAGGACTGGCTGACCTGGGCCGCGAACAACGGCATCCACCCCTGGATCCTCGACCACCTCACCGACCGGCCCGACCACCTGTGGTCCAAGCCGCCCAAGACCGAGGAACCGTTCTCCACGCCCCGCTCGTGGCACATGCTCTCCGACGCGCTGCACTCCTTCGGGACCGACCTGGACGAGGAGACCCTGAAGGTCCTCGCGCACGGCACGCTCACGCCCGCCCACGCGACCGCGTTCTGCGGCTACGTCAAGATCGTGCGCAGCCGGTTCGGCATCGAGGCCGTCCTCAAGGGCGAGGCGGGCTGGCCGCGCCGCCCGCAGGACCGCGACCTGCTGTACTACCTCGCCGAGTCCTTCCGCGGCCGGCTCGCCAAGGAGCTGCCGGCGAGCAAGGAGCACATGTCGGCGAGCGGCCGGCAGACCGCGTACCGGGCCAAGTCGCTGCTCGTGCAGCTCGCGGAGATCTCCGTGGAGGTCGCCCAGAGCGTCATCGCCTCCGACGCGGACGGCAACCCGGTGCTGCCGTCCTGGTTCCTGGTGGAGGCCGCCCGCGACATGCCGCGGCTGGTGGAGGCCCGGCGGTGAGCCGCGACCGCGGGAAGGGGCGCAAGAAGCGGGACCCCGCGGCGGAGGCCTTCGCCGAGGGCCTGCGGCTGATGCGGGCCCATCCGGCGCTGGACGCGGTGGAGTTCACCGTCTGCCGCGCCGAGGACTGCGCCCTCGGGCCCCGCGACGGCCTCGTACGCGCCGACTCCGACGCCGTCCTGCACGTCCACCCGGCCCGCACGGCCGACCCGGCGACCTGGGCCTGGGCGCTCGCGCACGCCGTCCTGCACCTGGGCTTCGGGCACCTCCCGGCGGCCCGGGGCGAGCGGGAGCAGCCCGACCGCCACGACCTGGCCGCCCGCTGCGTCGTCGTCAACCGCTTCCTGCTCGGCTTCCCCGTCGGCCGGGCCCCCGACGACCTGCCCGCCTCCTACCCCGACGGCGACGAGGAGCAGCTCGCCGCCCGCTGGCGGCGCGACGGGCTGCCGGCCGTGTACGAGCACTGCGGCACGGCCGGCCGGGGGCCCGACCAGCTCCTCGTGGACTGGCACGACCGGTGGACACCGCCCCCGGACCGGCAGCTGGCGTTCGCCACCGCCCTGACCCGGACCGTGTCCGCGGCGATCGACATGGCGGGCGGCCGCCGCGACTCGCTGACCGGCGAAGCGCCCCCGGCGCGGCCCTGGGAACAGGCCCTGAGCTGGTTCGTCTCCTCCTACCCCCTGCTCGGCGGCATCGCGGCCGGCATCGAGCTGGTCGCCGACGCCGAACTCGCCCGCGCCCACGACATCTCCGTGGCGGCGGTGAACGCGGAGGCCGGGGAGATCTACATCAACCCGCTGCGGCGGTTCGAGACCGAGGAGTGGCGGTTCATCCTCGCCCACGAGATGCTGCACGCCGCCCTGCGCCACGGCGACCGCTGCGGCGCCCGCGACCCCTACCTGTTCAACGTCGCCTGCGACTACGTCGTCAACGGCTGGCTGTGCGAGATGCAGGTCGGCACCATGCCCGACGGGCTGCTGCACGACCCGCGGCTCGCCGGCCTGTCCGCGGAGGAGATCCACGACCGGATCGCCGGCGACCTGCGCCGCATGCGCCGCCTGGCCACCCCGCGCGGCAGGGGCGCCGGCGACATGCTCGGCGCCCCGCTCGGCCCGCCCCGCCACCACGTCGACCTCGACGCCTTCTACCGCCGGGCCCTCGCCCAGGGCCTCGACCTGCACGAGCGGCAGGAACGCGGCTTCCTGCCCGGCGGCCTCGTCGAGGAGATCCGCGCGCTCAGCCACCCGCCGCTGCCGTGGGACGCGCAGCTGGCCCGCTGGTTCGACGAGTTCGTGCCCAGCCCCGAGCCCGTCCGCTCCTACGCCCGCCCCGCACGCCGCCAGGCGGCCACGCCCGGCATCCCCCGCGCGGGGAGGTACTTCCCGCCCGAGGAGACCGCCCGCTGCACCTTCGGCGTGGTCCTGGACACCTCCGGCTCCATGGACCGGGTCCTGCTCGGCAAGGCGCTCGGCGCGATCGCCTCCTACGCCCAGGCGCGCGACGTGCCGGCCGCCCGGGTCGTGTTCTGCGACGCGGCACCGCACGACGCGGGCTACCTGCCGGTCACCGAGATCGCCGGCCGGGTGCGGGTGCACGGGCGCGGCGGCACGGTGCTCCAGCCCGGCATCGACCTGCTGCACCGCGCCGGCGACTTCCCGCCGGGCGCCCCGGTCCTCGTCGTCACCGACGGCCGGTGCGACGTCCTGCGGGTGCGGCGCGAGCACGCCTACCTGATCCCGCAGGGCGCGCGGCTGCCGTTCACCGCCCGTGGTCCGGTCTTCCGGGTACGGTGAGCCCGAGTGTGATCGGATGGGAACACGGAACCCCGCAACGGGTCCACACGCGAAAGGAACAACCGTGGCTACCACGCGCTCCGCACACACCGTCTGGGAAGGCAACCTGCTCGAGGGCAACGGTGTCGTCACCTTCGACTCCTCCGGCGCCATCGGCGATCAGCCGGTGTCGTGGCCCTCGCGCGCCGAGGAGGCGAAGGGCAAGACCAGCCCCGAGGAGCTGATCGCCGCCGCCCACTCCAGCTGCTTCTCCATGGCGCTGTCGCACGGCCTGGCCGGCGCCGGCACCCCGCCCACCAGGCTCGTCACCTCGGCCGACGTCACCTTCCAGCCGGGTGAGGGCATCACGGGCATCCACCTCACCGTCGAGGGCACCGTCCCCGGGATCGACGACGACGCGTTCACCGCCGCCGCCGAGGACGCCAAGGCCAACTGCCCGGTCAGCCAGGCCCTCAAGGCCGTACCGATCACCCTGTCGGCGAAGCTCGCCTGACCGGACCCCGCAGGCCGGCGTCGCGCGGGCCCTCCCCCGGGAGCGGCCCGCGCGACGCCGGTTCGCGCCCGGGACCGGGCAGGGGAACGACACCGCCGTCCGACGCACGGAAGGAACGCGATGGTCCCGGGAACGACGTCCGGCACAGCCAGGGCACTCGACCGCGCCACCCGGGACCGCAGCCGCGTCCGCGCGCTGCCCGGCCCGGCCGGCCGGCTCCGTCCGCGGGCCGCCGCCCCCGGCCGCCTCCCCGGCCCGGCCGCCCGCGGGAGGGCGTGCACGCCGGCCCGGCCGCCCTTCGCCGTCCCGGTCGTCACCGGGTCCCTCCTGCCCAGGAGGACCGGCACCCGCTCCGGACCGCTGCCGGCCCGGCCCGGGGACGAACCCGTGCCCGTGCCCGCGCCGCGCCCCCGCGCAGGGAGCTGACCCATGACACGACCCGCCGTCTCCGCCCACCAGGGAGGCGCCGAACGCGTCCGGCCCGCCACCCGGGAGGCGTACCAGGACGCGCTGCGCTCGGGTGCGGAATACGCCGAGTTCGACGTCCGGCGCACCGCGGACGGCGTCCTCGTCGTCCACCACGACCCCCGGGTGCGGCACACCGGGCCCCCGCTGTCCACGCTCACCCACGCCGAACTGTGCGAGCGGGCCGGGTACCCGGTGCCCGTCGTCGAGGACGTCATGGAGCTGATCGCCGGAAAGCTCCTGGGGCACCTGGACCTGAAGGAGCCCGGTTACGAGCGGGAGCTGATCGACCGCGCGATCGCCCTGCTCGGGGCGGACGGCTTCGTCGCCACGACCCTGGAGGACCGCTCTGTCGCCGCCATCACCCGGGCGTTCCCGGCCGTGCGCACCGCGCTGTCCCTGGGCCGGGACCGCAGGGAGCTGGGGCTGGCCCGGCTGCCCGGGACCCGGCTGAGCGAGCTGCTGCCGATGCGCCGGGTCCGCGCCTGCGGCGCCCACGGGGTCGCCGTGCACCAGCGGCTCGCCCGCGCCACCGTGCTGCGGGAGGCCGCCCGCAACGGCCTGTTCACCCTGGTGTGGACCGTCAACGACGACGCCCCGATGCGGGCCTTCCTCGCCGACGAGCGCGTGGACGTGCTCGTCACCGACCGGCCCCGGCGCGCCGTCGGCCTGCGCGGCCGGCCGCCGGGCGCGGACGACCCGTCCCGGAGCCCTCTCAAACGCTCCTCGCCCTGACGGGAAACCCACCCCCGGCATTGACAAGACTCCACTCAAGTTTTGTGCTGGAGTTCCGGAGGTGCCCTGACGGAAGGGGACGGCGATGGGACGCGCGGTCGGAATCGATCTCGGCACCACGAACTCGGTGGTGGCCGTGCTGGAGGGCGGCGAGCCGACGGTCGTCGCCAACGCGGAAGGGGCCAGGACCACGCCGTCGGTCGTGGCGTTCGCCAAGAACGGCGAGGTGCTGGTCGGCGAGGTCGCCAAGCGGCAGGCCGTGACGAACGTCGAGCGCACCGCGCGCTCGGTCAAGCGCCACATGGGGGACGCGCACTGGCGCTTCCCGGACACCGGCGACATCGACGGCAGGCGGTACACCGCGCAGGAGATCTCCGCACGCGTGCTGCAGAAGCTGAAGCGGGACGCGGAGACCTACCTCGGCGAGGACGTCACCGACGCGGTGGTCACCGTGCCGGCCTACTTCGACGACGCCCAGCGCCAGGCCACCAAGGAGGCCGGGGAGGTCGCGGGCCTGAACGTGCTGCGGATCATCAACGAGCCGACGGCCGCGGCCCTGGCGTACGGCCTGGACAAGGGGAACGACCAGACGGTGCTGGTCTTCGACCTGGGCGGCGGCACCTTCGACGTGTCGCTGCTGGAGATGGGCGAGGGCGTCATCGAGGTGAAGGCCACCAACGGCGACACCCGCCTGGGCGGCGACGACTGGGACCAGCGGATCGTCGACCACCTGGCCGAACGGTTCAAGAACGCCCACGGCGTGGACCTGTCCAGGGACAAGATGGCCGTGCAGCGGCTGCGGGAGGCCGCCGAGAAGGCCAAGATCGAACTGTCCAGCTCGTCCGAGACCTCGATCAACCTGCCCTACATCACGGCCTCCGCCGAGGGCCCGCTGCACCTGGACGAAAAACTCACCCGCGCCCAGTTCCAGCAGCTCACCGCGGACCTGCTGGAGCGCTGCAAGGGCCCGTTCCACCAGGCCGTCAAGGACGCCGGCATCAAGCTCCCGGCGATCGACCACGTCATCCTCGTCGGGGGCTCCACCCGGATGCCCGCCGTCACCGACCTGGTCAGGGAACTGACCGGCAAGGACCCGCACAAGGGCGTCAACCCCGACGAGGTCGTCGCCGTCGGCGCCGCCCTCCAGGCGGGCGTCATCCGCGGTGACGTCAAGGACGTCCTGCTGCTGGACGTCACCCCGCTGTCCCTGGGCATCGAGACCAAGGGCGGCATCATGACCAAGCTCATCGAGCGCAACACCACGATCCCCACCCGGCGCTCGGAGATCTTCACCACGGCCACCGACAACCAGCCCTCGGTCGGCATCCAGGTCTACCAGGGCGAACGCGAGATCGCCGCCTACAACAAGAAGCTCGGCGTCTTCGACCTCACCGGCCTGCCGCCCGCCCCGCGCGGCGTGCCGCAGATCGAGGTCGCCTTCGACATCGACGCCAACGGCATCATGCACGTCTCCGCCAAGGACCTCGCCACGGGCCGCGAGCAGAAGATGACCGTCACCGGCGGCTCCGCGCTGCCCAAGGAGGACATCGACCGCATGATGCGGGAGGCCGAGCAGTACGCCGAGGAGGACCGCAGGCGGCGCGAGGCGGCCGAGACCCGCAACCAGGCCGAGCAACTGGTCTACCAGACCGAGAACTTCCTCCGGGACAACGCCGACAAGGTCCCGGCGGACACGAGGGCGGAGGTCGAGTCGGCCGTGGCCGAGGTGAAGGAGCAGCTGGAGCGGCAGGCCGACACGGCCGCCCTGCGGGCGGGCGCGGACAAGCTCGCCACGGTCAGCCAGAAGCTGGGCCAGGCGATGTACGCGCAGGCCCAGCAGGGCTCCGCGGAAGGCACCGGGCCGCACACCGAGCCCCGGGACGAGGAGGACGTGGTCGACGCGGAGGTCGTCGACGAGGACAGGGAGGGGAGGGAGGGCCGGGGCGCCAAGGGCTCCGAGGACGGGGCCGCCTAGGGTCTGTCGTCGAACTCCCGCCCGCCCCGTGACGCCCTGCACGC
This sequence comes from Streptomyces sp. NPDC052701, assembly GCF_040678355.1. Taxonomy (NCBI): domain Bacteria; kingdom Bacillati; phylum Actinomycetota; class Actinomycetes; order Kitasatosporales; family Streptomycetaceae; genus Streptomyces; species Streptomyces sp. NPDC052701. The sequence continues at coordinate 94,545 of NZ_JBFATO010000021.1, read as the reverse complement.
ACTCTCGCCGCACCGGGCGCGGACCCGGGTACATCCGGTACGAGGGCCGGCGCCCGGCACGCCGGGAGCACGCACCCGACGCCGCGGGGCCCGCCCTCCGGGCGGACGACGGGAGTTCGGCGACAGACCCTAGTCCCCCGCGGACGCGGCCGGCAGGGTCGCGCACACCGCGTCGAGGACGGACGCGTACGGCGTGCCCAGCTCCGTGAGGCGGGCACGCAGCCGCTCCAGCCCGGCGCGGTGCCGGACCAGCGGCCCGGTGTCGCCGGTGCGGGCCGCGAACTCCAGCACCGCGGGCAGGAAGTCGGGCAGTTCCCCGCCGGTGAGCGCGAGACCGTGCGCCCGGTACAGCTCCCCGAAGGAGGCCGGTGACATCCCGGGCCGCCGGGTGCCGCCCTCGCGCCACGCGCTCACGTACAGGCCGCGGCCGCGCCGGGCGTCGAAGACCTCGGCGTAGTGCGCGGCCAGCTCACCCGGCGGGCTGAGGGCCGCGTGGTCGGTGAACTCCCGCAACTGCGGGGCGGCTTCCCGCAGCAGCGGCAGCCGGGCGCGCAGGTCGCCGCCGGGGTACGTCAGGCACAGCGCGGCCGCCTGGTACAGCACCTCGAAGCCGGGCATCGGGCCTCCTTCGCGCAGCTCCCTCGCCTCGCCCCGTGGGACCGACGCTAGGGGCGGGCGGGGGAGCGCACCCGTCGGCGGGGCCCGTACGGGTCAGGGACGCCGCCGGCTCCCGTACCGGCCGGTCGCCCCGGACGGGCGGCGGGGCCGCGGCCCGTGCGGAGGGGCGCGCCGGTCAGAACGTGTCGCGGTACTCGCGCAGGAGCTTCTCCGTGCGCTCGACGGAGGCGGCGCCCGCCGTCATGTGGTCCAGGACCTCCAGGTGCGTGGAGACCTCCTTGCGGGAGTCCAGGTACAGGGCACCCGTCAGGTACTCGGTGAACACCATGTCGGGCAGCTCCGGCTCGGCGAAGCGGAACAGCGAGAACGGCGCGTACGTCCCCGGGTGCGGGCCGCTCGCGAACTCGGCGACCTGGAGCGTGACGCGGTCGCGCGCGGCGTACTCCAGGAGCTTGTCCAGCTGGTCGCGCATCACCGCGCCGTCCGCGCTCACCGGGCGGCGCAGGGCCGTTTCGTCCATGATCACCCACAGGTGGGGCGGGTCCGCGCGCTCCAGCAGCCGCTGCCGCTCCATGCGCAGCGCCACATGCCGCTCCACCGTCCCGGGACCCGCGCCGCCGATCGTCCCGGCCTCCATGACGGCCCGCGCGTAGTCCTCGGTCTGCAACAGGCCCGGCACGAAGTGCGGCTCGTAGGAGCGGATGATCCGGGCGGCGCCCTCCAGGCTCACGTACAGGCTGAACCAGTCCGGCAGCACGTCGTGGTACCGCTGCCACCAGTCCGGCCGGTTCGCCTCCTCGGCGAGCGCGACGAACGCGGCGACCTCCTCGTCCGGCACGCCGTACGCGGTCAGCAGGATGTGCACGTACGGGATCTTCAGCGCGACCTCGGCCGTCTCCATCCGCCGCACGGTCGCGGGGGCGACCCTGAGGACGCGGGCGGCCTCCTCGCGCCCGAGGCCCGCCGCCTCCCGCAGCTCCTGAAGCCGCCTTCCCAGCACCACCTGGCCCACGGTGGGTGCGGCCCGCCGCTCACTCACGCCACGCCTCCCCAACGCGCCCAAGCATGCGCTCAGTCTGCCATGCTCCGCCGGCGGTCCCACGGAGAGGCGGGGAGAGGGCCGGTGCCGCGCCCCCCGCGCGAGGTCCGGGGGCGCGCGTTTGGCGTCCGCCGGGCCGTTACCCCGCGGGTAATCGACCCGGCCGAGGCCCGGGCGGGATCGTGGACGCGTCGGGTCCCGGGCCGGCGCACTCCGGCCCGGGATCCGTCCCCCGCTCACGTACCCGACCCCGACGGAGGGTGATCCGCCATGTCCGCGACCCAGCTCGCCGTGCTCGCCCGGACCCGTGAACCGCAGTCGATGCTGCGCCGCTTCCTGGCGCTGGACGCCGTGGTGACCGGCGCGAACGCGCTCGCCTACCTCGCGCTCCCCGGCCCGCTCGGACGGCTCTTCGGCGTCGACGGCACGCTCCTGCTCGGGCTCGGCGTGTTCCTCGCGGTGTACGCGGCGGGCGTCGCCCGGCTGGCCTCGCGGCCCAGCCCGTCGGCGCTCGGGGTGCGGGTCGTCGTCGAGGCCAACCTCCTCTGGGCGGCGGCCGGCTTCGTCGCCCTGGCGCTGTGGCTCGCGCCGAGCACCGCGGGCGCGGTGTGGACGGTGTGCCAGGCCCTCACCGTGGCCGGTTTCGCCGTCCTGCAGCACACCGCCCTGAAGGTCCGTCAGGACACGTATTCCTGAAGGTACTTGGCCGTCGCCGGGTCGGCCGGGAGGAGCGTCTCGACGGCCAGCTCGGCGACGGTCACGTCCATCGGGGTGTTGAAGGTGGAGATCGAGGAGATGAAGGACAGCGTCCGGCCCTGGTGCTCGATCCGCATCGGCAGCGCGAAGTACGGCACCGGCTCCGGCGGTTCCTCCGCGTCCCTGGGCCCGGGCTCCGGCACCGGGTACGCCGCCACCTCCTCGTACAGCGCCCGCAGCGGCTCGAAGCGGCGCAGCGCGATCTGCCGCTCCATCTGCTCCAGCAGGTGGCCGCGCCACTCGCGCAGGTTGCGGATGCGCGGCGCGAGGCCCTGCGGGTGCAGGGTGAGCCGCATCGCGTTCAGCGGCGGCCGGAGCAGGTGCTCCGGGATCCCCTCCAGCAGCATCAGGATGCCCCGGTTGGCGGCCACCACCTGGTACGCCGCGTCGACCACCAGCGCCGGGTAGGGCTCGTAGCCGCCGATCAGCCGCTCGATGCCCGCGCGCAGGGCGCCCAGCGCCGGGTCGTCCAGCGGGGTCTCGGGATAGCGCGGGGCGTAGCCGGCCGCCAGCAGCAGCGCGTTGCGCTCCCGCACCGGCACGTCCAGGTGCTCCGCCAGCCGCAGCACCATCTCCTCGCTGGGCCGGGAGCGGCCCGTCTCGATGAAGCTGATGTGCCGGGCGGAGGAGCCGGCGCGCAGCGCCAGCTCCAGCTGGCTCACGCGCCGCCGCTCCCGCCAGGCCCGCAGCAGCGGGCCGGCCCCGGGGGCGGCGGAGGCGGGGGAGGGCGTGGCAGCGGTCATGCCAGGACCGTAGCCGAGAAGCGGCCGAACCGGGGAGGACCCTTCCTGACCAGGGCCCGCGGGCCCGCGCTGTGGCAGGCTGGGAGCGCGGCCGTGTGGGGTCGTCCGAGGGAAGGAGCGCAGCCCATGCCCGTCGAACCGCTGTCGCAGGAGGAGATCCGGGACCGGCTGGCCGAACTGCCGGGCTGGTCGCTGGACGGCGACCGCCTCACCCGCTCCTGGCGGCTCGGCTCGCACTTCGCCGCGACCGCCATGGTCATCCACATCGCCCAGGTCCAGGAGGAGCTCGACCACCACTCCGACCTCACCCTCGGCTACGACACCGTCTCCCTGTCCGTGCACACGCACAGCGTCGGCGGCGCCGTCACCGAGAAGGATTTCGAGCTCGCCCGCAGGGTGGACGCCCTGGCGCCCGGGCACGGGGCGCACTGACGCGCGTGCTCGACTACGACGAGGAAGCGGAGCGGTACGACGCCGCACGCGGCGGCGAGCCCCGGGCGGCGGCCGCCGCCGAGGCGGTGCTCGCCCTCGTGCCGCGGGAGGCGCGCAGTCTGCTCGACGTCGCCTGCGGCACCGGCATCGTCACGCGGCGGTTCGCGGCCGGGCGGGACGGCCTGCGGGTGACGGGCGTCGACCTCGCCCCCGCGATGATCCGCCGCGCCGCCGCGCGCCTGCCCGGCGCCGTCGTCCGGGCCGACGGCCGCCGGCTGCCGTTCCGGGACGAGGGGTTCGACGCGGTGACCAGCGTGTGGCTGCTGCACCTGGCGCGCAGCCCCGAGGACGCGCGGACCGTCGTCGGCGAGTGCGCCCGCGTGCTGCGTCCCGGCGGGGTGTACGTCACCACCGTCGACAAGGGCCCCTCCCACAACGTGGGCAGTGACATCGATGTCGTCCTCGCCTCCCGCCCGCCGAGCCCCGTCCGGGACGCCGCGGCGGCCGTGGCGGCCTACGCCGCCGGGCACGGCCTGCTGCCGGCCGGTGAGGCGCGCTTCCGGGGGCACGGGCAGGGCCGCAGCCCGCGCCGCACGATCGCGGACCTGCGGCGCGGCTGGTTCATGACGCTGCCGCCCGGTAGCCCGCTCGCCGAGCGCTTCGCCGCGCGGCTCGCCGAACTGCCCGACCAGGACCGGCCCCGCCCCGACCCCGTGTTCACGCTCAGGGCGTTCCGCAAGCCGGCGGGCCCGCCGGCCGAGTGAACTCCCGGGTCCGCTCTCCTGACGACCTGTGCGGGTGAAGTCCGGCCCCCCGTCCCGGTCCTCCTGCCGCTGCAGCTTTGCGGCGCCCGCCCGCCGTCCGACCGCCGCCCGGCCCCATTCCGGCGGGGCCGGGGCACTCCTCCCGGCCGGACCGCGCGGCCGGACCGCCCGGACCGTCGCGGAACCGCCCGGACCGTCGCGGAACCGGCCGGACCGCCCGGACCGTCGCGGAACCGGCCGGGCGGCACGGCAACTCCGGGGCGGGCGGCGGCGACTGAGGGGACGGAACCCTTCCGCCCCCGAGGAGGTACCTCGCATGTCCCACGAGCACCCGCGCACCCACCGCAGACGCCGGATCGCCGCCCTGCCGGCGGCGGCTGCCGCCGCGGCCCTGGCAGGAGCCGGCCTGACCGGGTTCGCCGCCGACACCGCGCAGGCCGCCACGGCCCGGCAGGTGGAGAGGCTCGACCGCGGCGTCGTCAGCGTCCACACCGACGGGGGCAACCTGGTCGGCTGGCGCTGGCTGGGCACCGACCCGGACGACGTCTCCTTCAACGTCTACCGCGCCGGCACGAAGGTCAACGCCACCCCGGTCACCGGCTCGACGAACTTCTTCCACGCCGGCGCCCCCGCCCAGGCCGACTACACGGTCCGCGCGGTCGTGGGCGGCGTGGAGCAGGCCGACTCCGTGCACGCGATCCAGTTCCGCACCGGCCACCAGGACGTCCCCCTCACCCCGCCGGCCGGCGGCACCACCCCCGACGGGGTGGCCTACACCTACGAAGCCAACGACGCCTCCGTCGGCGACCTCGACGGCGACGGCGCCCTCGACATCGTCCTGAAGTGGCAGCCCACCAACGCCAAGGACAACTCCCAGTCCGGCTACACCGGCAACACGGTCGTCGACGGCATACGCCTGGACGGCACCCGGCTGTGGCGCCTCGACCTGGGCCGCAACATCCGCTCCGGCGCGCACTACACGCAGTTCCAGGTGTACGACTACGACGGCGACGGCAGGGCCGAGGTCGCCATGAAGACGGCCGACGGCACGAAGGACGGCACGGGCGCGGTCGTCGGCAGCGCGTCGGCGGACCACCGCAACTCCGGCGGCTACGTGCTGTCCGGCCCCGAGTACCTGACCATGTTCGACGGCCGGACCGGCAGGGCGATGCAGTCCGTCGACTACGTCCCGGCCCGCGGCACGGTCTCCTCCTGGGGCGACTCCTACGGCAACCGCGTCGACCGCTTCCTGGCCGGCACCGCCTACCTCGACGGTTCCCGCCCCTCCCTGGTCATGGCGCGCGGCTACTACACGCGGACGGTCGTCGCCGCCTGGGACTGGCGCAACGGCTCCTTCACACGCCGCTGGACCTTCGACACCAGTTCCTCCACCAACAGCGGCAAGGGCTACGACGGGCAGGGCAACCACAGCCTGTCCGTCGCGGACGTCGACGCCGACGGCAGGGACGAGATCGTGTACGGCGGCATGACCGTCGACGACGACGGCTCCGGGCTGTGGACGACGGGACTGGGCCACGGCGACGCGGGCCACGTCGGCGACCTCGACCCGTCCCGCGCGGGACTGGAGTACTTCAAGGTCTCGGAGGACTCCGGCAAGCCCGGCTCGTGGATGGCCGACGCGCGCACCGGCCGGATCCTGTGGCAGACGGCCTCGGGCGCCGACAACGGGCGCGGGGTCGCCGCCGACGTCCACGCCGGCAGCGCGGGCGCCGAGGCCTGGTCCGCCTCCGACACCACCCTGCGCTCGGCGGCCGGCGCCTCCCTCGGCCGGGAGCCGTCCAGCGTCAACTTCGTCAGCTGGTGGGACGGCGACACCGTCCGCGAACTGCTCGACGGCACCCGCATCGACAAGTACGGCACCTCCGGCGACACCCGCCTGCTCACCGGCTCCGGGGTCTCCTCCAACAACGGCACCAAGTCCACGCCCGTCCTGTCGGGCGACATCCTCGGCGACTGGCGCGAGGAGGTGGTCTGGCGCACCGGCGACAACAGGGCGCTCAGGATCTACTCGACCCCGCACGAGACGAACACGCGGATCACGACCCTGCTGCACGACACCCAGTACCGCACCGCGCTGGCCTGGCAGAATACGGGTTACAACCAGCCTCCGCACCCGAGCTTCTTCATCGGCGCCGGCATGCCGACGCCTCCGCGGCCCACCGTCCACACGCCCTGACGACAGCGCCCGGGAACGGGATGCCCGGGGCCGGACCCCGAGGCAGCCGTCCGAGGCTGTCGGGAGGGACGCCGTACCCGCGGGCGCGGCGTTCCTCCCGTCGCCGTGTTGTGCTCACGCCCGGGCCGGGTACCGGACCGTGACCGCACCGGGAGGAACCGTGACCCGTGACACCCGCCTCAACAAGCACCTCGCCAGGACGATCCGCGACGCGGCCCGCCGCATGAACCAGGCGGAGCCGCCCGCCGACGTCGGCACCGCGCGGGACATGCTCATCGACCTCCACGACGCGCTGGCCAACCTGCGCGAGCCGCTGCGCGGCCTGCTCGACGCGGCGACGGCCGCGGACCCGGAGGGGGCCGGCCTGGCGGACGGCGCCGAGCGCCGGCTGAGCCGGCTCACCGCCGACCTCCTGCGGGCCGCGGGCGGGGACTGAGCCGTGACCGGTCCGGCGACCGGGGGCGCGGGCGTTCCGGCGCGCCCCCGGTGACCGGCTCACTTCACCGTGCAGCCGCGGTCGCCCAGCCTGAACGCGGCCGGTTCCGTGTTCGTCCCCGACCAGCTCCCCGTGAAGCCGAAGACCACCGACGAGCCGGCCGCCACCTTGCCGTTCCAGCCGGTGTTCCGCACGGTCACCGCGGGACCGGACTGCGTGAAGCCGGCGTTCCACAGCTGGGACACCTGCTGGCCGTCCGCGAACGTCCAGCCGAGCGACCAGCCGTCCCAGGCGCTCGTCCCCGTGTTGGCGAGCTGCACCTCCGCCTGGAAGCCGCCCGGCCACTGGTTGGTGACCTGGTACGTCACCGTGCAGGCGCCGGCCGGTGCCGGGCCGCCGCCGTCGTCCCCGCCGGTGCCGGAGGTGTCGCCGTAGACGACCCCGCGGCCGTTGGTCGCGACGTACACCCGCCCGTACACCCGGGGGTCACCGGTGATCGCCGCGCCCGTCCAGCCCCACTGGTGGGCGTCGTCGTTGATGCGGGTCCAGGTCGCCCCCTTGTCGGTCGAGCGGAAGATGCCGCGGACGCCGCCGATCTTCGCGCTGGTGTAGAGCGTCTGGTACGAGGCGCCGGCCGCCGCCTTGCCGAAGCCGATCGTGTCGGCCTGCTCGACGCCCGCGAGCCTGGCGAAGCTCGCTCCGCCGTCCGTGGAGTGCCACAGCCCGTACGCGCCGTCCGGGGCGCCGCCCGCCAGCCAGATGTCGCCCTTCCCGCCGGGCAGCGCCTTGAAGCGGACGCTGTCGCCGGCGGGCAGGCCGCTCGCCGCGGACTCCTCGAACGTCGCGCCACCGTCCGTACTGACGTAGAACTTCCCGGACTTGAAGCCGTAGAAGGTCTTCGGGTCGACCCGGTCGGACTCGACGACCGCGCCCGCCGGGATGCCGCTGGACGCCGACCAGGACGTGCCGAACCCGGTCGTGTGGTGCACGCCTGTGCCCTGCGGGCTCCACACGAACCGGCTGCCGTCGGCCGCCGCCGCGACCGTGCCGCCGCCGCTGACGCCCGAAGGGTCGCTCCCCGCGAACCAGTTGGCGCCGTTGTCGGTGGAGAACGCGATGTGCGGGCCGGAGTCCAGGTTGCCGGCCCGGACCACCGTGTCCGGGTTCGCCTCGGCGAAGTCGAGGCTGGTCGTGGTGGTGAAGTTCGGCTGGGTGTACATCATCGCCGGGACCTTGGTGAGGTCGGTGTGCCGGAAGCCGCCGATGTCGCCGAGGGCGCTGAGCAGCGGGGCGCCCGACGGGGGAGAGACCAGGTCGTTGACCGCGGTCTCCTCCAGGCCCCGCACCATCGGCGTGATGGTGAACCTGCTTCCCTTGTCCCAGTCGGTGAGGTTCTCGGTGCCGTAGATCGTCGCACCGGTGCCGTACATCATGCGGTCGGAGTCGAACGGGTCGATCTCCAGCGACTCCGTCATCCAGCCGAGTTTCGGCGTCTGCTCGGGCGGCGAGGGGTTCGCGCCCCACGTCAGCCACGGCGACGACGACACGTCCATCGTGTAGCGGTTCTCGCGGGTCGGGTACGACGTGTAGTCCCACGCCTTCGTCCAGGTCGCGCCGCTGTCCGTGGAGCGGAAGATCTGGGTGTCCGGCCACCAGGAGCTGTACGCCGTGGCCATCACCGTGCCGGGTCTCTGCCGGTCGACGGTCAGCCCGCTGAAGCCGTAGGAGGTGTCGGCCTCGGCGACGGGGCTGATGTCCGTCCAGGTGCCGGTCGCGGTCGTGTACCGCCACAGCCGGCCCTTGCCGCCGTCGTAGGGGCCGCCCTTGTCGCTGTACGCGAGGTAGAGGTGGCCGTTCTCCGCGTCGAGGACGCCCTTGTGGGCCAGGTGGCCGGTCGGCTGCCCGGCCAGCCGCTGCCAGGTCGCGCCCGCGTCCGTCGAGCGGTACACCGCGTTGTCCTGGTCGGCGACCCCCACGTAGACCGTCTTCGTCGCGGTCCCGGACGTGCCGGTGGACTCGTCGAAGGTGACCCAGACGATGCCCTGGTTGTCGCTCGCGTAGCCGCTGGTGTCGCCCGGGTCCTGGACGTAGTTCCCGGGGTTGGGGAAGTTCGCCACCTGCGACCAGGTCGCCCCCGAGTCCGTGGACCGCCACAGGCCCTTGCCGCTGGGCGCGCCCAGGTACAGCACGCTGTTCCTGTTCGGGTCCACGGCCAGCCGCTCGCCCATGCCGCGGCCGGGCATGTTGCCGCCCAGCTTGAACGGCAGGTCGGCCCTGCGCCAGCTCGCGCCCCGGTCCGAGGAACGCAGCACCGCGCCGTTGCCCGGGTCCCAGTCGTTGGTGTACGTGCCCACGGCCGCGTACACCCGGTCCGGGTCGACGGGGTCGGAGGCGAGGCTGACCACGCCCGTGTGGCCCCAGTCGTCCCAGCCGACGTGGTCCAGCAGCGGGGTCCAGGTCTTCGTCGCCTCCTGCCAGCGGTAGGCGCCGCCGATGTCGGTGCGGGCGTAGGCGAGGTTCTTCTCGGTGCGGTTGAAGACGATGCCGGGGACAAAACCGCCGCCGTCGATCCGGGCGTTCTTCCAGGTGTAGGTGTAGGCGGCGACGGACGCCTTCGGCTGCTCGGCGGCCGGCGCGGGCGGCGCGCCCGCGAGGAGACCGGCGGCGAGCGCCAGCACGGCCGTGAGCAGGCGGGTTCTTCGCACGGTGGGGCTCCCTTCCGGGGGAGTGGGGAGGGGGAGGGGGAGGAGACGCGCGACCGGGCGGCCCTCAGTGCGGGTGAGGGCCGCCCGGCGGTACGCGGAGCATTCAGCGGGGACTTATTCCAGGAGCTCCGCGTACGAACCCATGGCGGTGGCGATGTCCGCCTGGGCCCAGAACCGGTGGTACGTGAAGGTGGGCGCGGCCCCGCCCGCCAGGTACGCCTCGATCTTCGACCAGGCCGGGTCGTCCTCGTAGAAGGAGCGGATGGAGTCGAACGTCGACGAGGAGTTGATCGCGTCGCCGTTCGGCATGGTGCCGGTCCAGCCGCTCGGCACGTAGACCGGGTCGTCGAAGCGGTTGTAGTCGGCGCGGGTCTCCGGGACGGCGATGCCGAGGTCGTCCTGGTGGTTCTCCCACATGCCGTCCAGCAGCGCCTTCGCCGTGCCCGCCGCCTCGCTGTCGCCGGAGCGGTCCGCGTAGTACGTCAGCGTCTTGGCGTATGCGGCGGCCACGCCGACGTCGTTGGTGTAGTCGACGACGGTGACGTGCAGCGAGTTGTTGGCGCCCGGGCTCGACGCGTTCCAGGTGTCGGGCTGGCCCGACCACTGCAGCGTCGAGGGGATCCGGAAGGTGCCGTCCGGGTTGACCGTGGTGTGCTCCAGCGCCCAGTCGACCCACTTGTCGAGGACCGCCTTGGCCTGCGCGTTCCCCGTCTGCTGGTACAGCTCGGCGACCCGCTCCATGGACCACGCCTGGAAGCCGAACCACTGGTTGGACGGCGGGTCGTGGTACACGGGCTTCTCGTCGTAGTACATGCCGTAGAAGGTCGACTTGCCGGCCGGCGGGGTCGCGTAGCGGCCCGCCCAGCTGTTGGTCGCGCCGCCCGCGATGGCGCCCTCGGCGGACTGCAGCCAGCGGTAGAACTCCAGCTGCCGGTCCATCGACTTGGCCCAGTCCGCCGCGCCCGTCGCCGACTTCGGCTTCAGCGGGGCGTAGTTGGCGAGCGCGTGCGCCGCCAGCGGGTTCTGGTAGCCGCCGTGGGCGTGGCTGGAGCCGATGCGCCAGGCCCAGCCCGCGGAGGTGTCCACCGCGCCGCCCCAGGCGTAGTACCAGGACAGCAGGTAGTGCGAGGCGTCCTTGCCGGTGCCGGCCGGGCACGAGGGGCTCGTGCAGTTGCCGATCTTCTTGAAGTACTTGTCGAACAGGGCGTAGCGCAGGTAGTCGCCCATCTTCGCGGCCTTGGCGACGGTCGCGGAGACCTGGGAGCCCTTGCCCTGCTCCTTCGCCCAGATGTCCGCCCAGTACGCGGCCTGCACGGCCCGCGCGTCGGCGTCCGGGGCGTTGGTGAACTTCCACTGCTTGGCGTAGGACGCGTCACCGGTGAACAGGTCCAGGTAGCCGTTCTTGCCGCCGTACTTGAAGGCGTCGCAGGTCGGCTGCGGCACCGTCTCCCACACCGACTCCTGCGGCCCGCGCTGGAAGGTGTTGATGTACGACGGTCCGGTGTCCGACGGGCCCGCCTCGCACTTGCCGGGCGAGTTGCCGTAGCCGTACACGTTGTCCACGTCCTGGAGCCAGTGCATGCCGTAGACGTCGTCCGTGCCGTACGCGCTCTTCAGCTCGCCCGCGATCGGGTCCGGGCCGACGGAGACGCCGGCGTCGAGCTTGGAGGGGTACTCGTTGGGCGTGTCGTACTCCGGCGCGTACGTCGCCGGCTTGGAGGCGTTGTAGGAGGAGTTGGTCGGCTGGTCGGCGTGGGTGGGGATCATGTACTTCTCCATGATCTCCCAGGCGCCGTTGAACTTGGACCAGTCGCCCGTGACCTTGCCGTACATGGCCTGCAGCCAGAGCAGGTAGCTGTAGGCCTCCGAGGTGGTCTCGTGCCCGTGGTCGGGGGCCTCGACGATCAGCGTCTCGACCGAGTGGTAGGGGATGCCCTCGGGCGAGAAGTAGCCGTTCGCCGGGTTGGTGATCTTCCCGTACAGCTCCAGGAAGCGCGCGTCGTACTCCTTCGTGGCCCCGAGCTGCGTCACGGTGACGGCGGCCTTGGCGTGCCCGGGCGCCGTCGACTCGAAGACGGCCGAGCCGGTGCCGGAGGAGCCGGCGCTGACGGTCACCTTCTGCGCGGTGTTCCAGTTCTGCGGGGTGAAGGTGAGGGTGGCGCCGCCGGTGACGGTCAGGTTCGTGTTGCCGCTCGCGCGGGCGGTCGTCACGGTGACGTTCGCGCTCGGCTGCTTCGACAGCTTCACGTCGTAGGTGCCCGTCTTGCCCTGCTGGACGCCCAGTTGGGACGGCGAGGCGACGACCGTCGGGCCGGAGGCGACCGTGATGCCGACCGGGGTGGACTCCGCGGAGGCGCCGAGGCTGTCGTACGCCTTCGCCAGCAGCGAATGATTGCCCACGGCCAGATCGGAGACGGAGAGCGCGTAGGGCGCGCTCGTGTCCGTGCCCAGCAGCCTGGTGTCGTCGTAGAACTCGACCTTGCTGATCGTGGCGTCGTCGGCCGCCGCCGCGGTGGCCGCCAGCGGGACCGCCTCGCCCTGGGTGTAGACGGCGCCGGCGGCGGGGCTGGTCAGCACGGTGATCGGCGGCTGGTGCGCGCCGGTGCACGGGGTGCCGTTCACCGCGAAGGAGGCGGGGGCGGTGTTGGTGCCGCTGTAGGTGAACTGCGCGCCGGTGGAGACGGCGGCACCGGCGGCGATCCGCCCGTTGTACGAGGCGTTCTTCACGGTGACCGCCTGGCCGGACTGCGACCAGGCGCCGTTCCAGCCGCCGCCCTGCAGCTTCTGGTTGCCCGCGTAGGAGTACGTCAGCGTCCAGCCGTCGATCACGTCCGTGCCGCGGTTGGTGAGGGTCAGCTCGGCGGTGAAACCGGAGCCCCAGTCGTTCGTCCGGTAGTCGACGCCGCACTGGACCGCCGCCGCCCGGGCGGGGGCCGGCCCCGCGGAGAGCATCGTCAGCGGAAGCGCGAGAACTGCTGCTGCGGCGGTCCACAGCCGCCGTAAGGCTCTGCGTCTCCTGGGTGGGGGATGCATGGTGCTGGTTCCTCCTCGCGGCTGGAGTGAAGACAAGGCCTGAACCAGTGGGAGCGCTCCCATAGTGGGGACGGGGGTGGGAGGGGTCAAGATGTTCGAGGAGTCGAAAAGATTCGACAAGGAGAGTTGGGCGAAAGTCGGTGACTCCCCTGTTCTTTGCCGTCACTTGGCGCTAGCTTCGGTGACACCAGTGGGAGCGATTCCATCAGTCGGCACGTCCGTCACGGGCCCGAACTGCAAGGACTCGCTCATGCGACACCCCCCGCGTTCAGTACTTTCAGCCGCTGCGCCCGCCGCCGCCCCCGTGCGGCGGTGCGGTCGCACCGGCCGGCACGGCGCCGGCGGACGCGTCCGCCCGCCCGGCGGAGCACCGTGCCGCCCGTCGGCGGGACACCGGCCCCAAGGGTCCCGCGACGGCGGCCGGCAAAGCCCCGGGACGTCCCGGCCGTCGTGCCCCGCCCGCCCCACCGGCTCCGCCCGGACCGGGCGGCCGCCCCACGGCCCGCAGACCCGGCCGTGAGGCGGGAGGCGGCCCGGACCATCCGGGGCCGCGCTCCCGGGCCCGCCCGGACCACTCGGGGCCGCACCCTCGGGCCCGCCCGCCGCGACGCACCCCCGCCCCGTACGGCAGCGAGCCGCGCGACCCTCGCCCGCGCTGCCCGGACGGAACGTTCCGACGCATCCCTACGGATAGGAAACCCCCACTCATGAGTCGCACGAGTACCGCACTGCTCGCCGCCCTGGCGCTGACCGCCGGGGCCTCCGGGACGGCCCTCGCCGTCGACCCCGGAGGCGCCGGCACCGCCGCCGTCCCCTGCACCGTCGACTACAAGGTGCAGAACGACTGGGGCTCCGGCTTCACCGCCGCCGTGACCGTCACCAACAACGGCGCCGCCAAGTCGGCGTGGTCGCTGAAGTGGTCGTACGCCGGCACCCAGAAGGTCACCAGCGGCTGGAACGCCAAGCTCAGCCAGAGCGGCACCGCCGTTACCGCCGCCAACGAGTCCTACAACGGGACACTGGCGACCGGGAGTTCGGTCAGCTTCGGCCTCCAGGGCACCTACAGCGGCAGCAACGCGGTCCCCGCCACCTTCACCCTCGACGGCGTGACCTGCAACGTCGACGACGGCAGCGGCGGACCCGGCGGACCCACCGACCCGCCCCCCACCGGCGGTGCCCGGGTCGACAACCCGTACGCCGGCGCCAAGGTGTACGTGAACCCCGAGTGGTCCGCGAAGGCCGCCGCCGAACCGGGCGGCAGCCGCATCTCCAACCAGCCCACCGGCGTGTGGCTGGACCGGATCGCCGCGATCAACGGCGTCAACGGCGGCATGGGGCTGCGCGCCCACCTCGACGAGGCCCTGAAGCAGAAGGGCAGCGGCGAGCTCGTCGTCCAGCTGGTGATCTACAACCTGCCCGGCCGCGACTGCGCGGCCCTCGCCTCCAACGGCGAGCTGAAGGCGGACGAGATCGACAAGTACAAGACGCAGTACATCGACCCGATCGCGGCCATCCTCGGCGACGCCAAGTACAAGGACCTGAGGATCGTCACCACGGTCGAGATCGACTCGCTGCCCAACCTCGTCACCAACGTCACGCCGCGGCCCACCGCCACCCCCAACTGCGACACCATGAAGGCCAACGGCAACTACGTCAAGGGCGTCGGCTACGCGCTCAACAAGCTCGGTGACGTGCCCAACGTCTACAACTACGTGGACGCCGGGCACCACGGCTGGATCGGCTGGGACGACAACTTCTCGGCGTCGGTCCAGATGATCAAGCAGGCCGCGACGGCCGAGGGCGCCACCGTGGGCGACGTCCACGGCTTCATCACCAACACCGCCAACTACAGCGCCCTGAAGGAGGTGTACTTCTCGATCAACGACTCCGTGAACGGCAAGTCGGTGCGCGAGTCGAAGTGGGTGGACTGGAACCGGTACACCGACGAGCTGTCCTTCGCCCAGGCCTTCCGCAACGAGGCCGCCCGGCTGGGCTTCGACTCCAAGGTCGGCATGCTGATCGACACCTCCCGCAACGGCTGGGGCGGCTCCGCCCGGCCCACCGGACCGGGCGCCAGGACGGACGTGGACACCTACGTCAACGGCGGCCGCATCGACCGCCGCATCCACATGGGCAACTGGTGCAACCAGTCCGGGGCCGGCCTCGGCGAGCGCCCGCAGGCCAACCCGGAGCCCGGCATCGACGCCTACGTCTGGATGAAGCCGCCGGGGGAGTCCGACGGCTCCAGCAAGGCCATCGACAATGACGAGGGCAAGGGCTTCGACCGGATGTGCGACCCGACGTACACCGGCAACCCGCGCAACGGCAACAGCCCGTCGGGCGCCCTGCCGGACGCGCCGGTGTCCGGGCACTGGTTCTCGGCCCAGTTCCAGGAGCTGATGCGCAACGCCTACCCGCCGCTGTCCTGAGCGGGTGACCCCGCCGGGGCCCGGTCCTCACGGCCGGGCCCCGGCGGGCACGTGGTCGCGCGGGCCCGTTTTTGCGGGACCGGCAACAGCGGTGGCCTTTCCCGGGTGCGTCGGCGCACGCTGACGCCATCCGGACGAAAGGCTGACCACCATGGCGCACCACCACGACCACACCGACATCGACTGGGCCGAGATGGGCCCGCTGCTGGAATCCCAGGCCGAGCTGTTCACCCCGCTGTACGAACGGGCCCTGGCCTGGCTGGCGAAGGAGGTGACCGAGCCCGGACTGATCGTCGACGCGGGCAGCGGGCCCGGCGTCATCGCGTGCCTGTTCGCCGAGACGTTCCCGGGTGCGCGGGTCGTGGCGGTGGACAGCTCCGAACCGCTGCTGGAGCGCGCCCGCGCCCGGGCCGCCCGGCAGGGGGCCGCCGACCGCTTCGGCACGATTGCCGGTGAACTCCCGGACGTGCTGGACGAGTTGGACTACCCGGCCGACCTGTTGTGGGCGAGCCGCAGCCTGCATCACCTCGGCGACCAGCGGGCCGCCCTCGCGGCCTTCGCGGCGCGGCTGGCTCCCGGCGGCACCCTGGCCCTGATGGAGGGCGGCCTGCCCGCCCGGTTCCTGCCGCGCGACATCGGCATCGGACGGCCCGGCCTGCAGGCGCGGATCGACGCGCTGGAGGAGAAGTGGTTCGCCCGGATGCGGGCCGACCTGCCGGGCCACGTGGCGGAGACGGAGGACTGGCCGGCCCTGCTGGCCGCGGCGGGCCTGAAGCACACCAGGACCCGCACGTTCCTCCTCGACCTGCCCGCACCGGCCACGGACCGGGTCCGTTCCTACGTCGCCGCGTCCCTGTCCCGCCTCCGCGAGGGCGTCGCCGACGACCTCGACGCCGACGACCGCGCCACCCTCGACCGGCTCCTCGACCCCGCCGACGAGGCGAGCGTGCACCGCCGCCCGGACGTGTTCGTCCTCGCCGCCCACACCGTGCACACGGCGGTCCGCACCGGCTGAGACCGGGGCCGGGCGGTGAGCCCCCTGCGGCACAGGGCCGTGGCAGGAAGGCAGGCGGGCGGGCGGCGACCGGGGGCAGCGCCCGGGCCGGGTGCGGCCCGGACGGGGAACACCGGGAGAAACAGAAGAAGACAGAAGAAGGGGGAGGGCCCGGCCGGGCCCTCCCCCTTCTCCGTCCCCTCGTTCCGTCACGCCATGTCGAACGTCGCCGGGTCGGGGCCCAGGCGCCGGTCCTCGTTCAGCGCGCTGATCGCCGCCAGGTCCTCGGCGTCCAGGCTGAAGTCGAAGACCTCGATGTTCTCCTTGATCCGGGACGGCGTCACCGACTTCGGGATGACGACGTTGCCGAGCTGGAGGTGCCAGCGCAGCACGACCTGCGCCGGGGTGCGGCCGTGCTTGCGGGCGATGGCCACGATCGCCGGGACCTCCAGCAGGCCCTTGCCCTGGCCGAGCGGCGACCAGGCCTCGGTGGCGATGCCCTGCTCGGCGTGGTACTCGCGCGCGGCGTGCTGCTGCAGGTGCGGGTGGAGTTCGATCTGGTTGACCGCCGGGACCACCGACGTCTCGCCGATCAGGCGCTCCAGGTGCTCCGGAAGGAAGTTCGAGACACCGATCGCGCGGATCCGGCCGTCGGCGTGCAGCTTCTCGAACGCCCGGTAGGTGTCGACGTAGGTGTCGCGGGCCGGCAGCGGCCAGTGGATCAGGTACAGGTCCACGTACTCCAGACCCAGCTTGTCCAGGGACGCGTCGAAGGCGCGCAGCGTGGAGTCGTACCCCTGGTCGCTGTTCCAGAGCTTGGTGGTGACGAAGAGTTCCTCGCGGGGGATGCCGGAGGCGGCGATCGCCTTGCCGGTGCCCTCTTCGTTGCCGTAGATCGCCGCTGTGTCGATGCTGCGGTACCCGGCCTGAAGCGCCGTCGCGACGGCCGACTCCGCCTCGTCGTCCGGCACCTGCCAGACACCGAAGCCCAGCTGGGGCATCTCGACGCCGTTGTTCAGGGTGATCGGGGGGACCTTGCTGCTCACGCGCTCTCGATCCTTACGGTTGTGGTCAGGTGGTACTCCCATCGTCAACGATCACGGGCCGTGATGCATTCCTGATGGGACGATTCCGGTGGGAGAAAGTACCCGGGCCGGGACGTCTCAGGCGTGGTACAGGGCCTCGATCTCGTCCGCGTACGCCTTCTCGATCGCCTTGCGCTTCAGTTTCAGCGACGGAGTGAGCAGCCCGTGCTCCTCGGTGAACGGCTGTGCCAGGATGCGGAACGTGCGGATCGACTCGGAGTGCGAGACCAGGGTGTTGGCCGTGACCACCGCGCGCCGCACCTCCGTCTCCAGTTCCGGGTCGCGCACGAGCTGCTGCGGGGTCATCCGCGGTTTGTTGCGCATCGCCAGCCAGTGCTCGACGGCCTCCTGGTCGAGGGTCACGAGGGCGGCGACGTAGGGGCGGTCGTTGCCGACCAGGATGCACTGGTTGACCAGCGGGTGGTCCCGTACGCGCTCCTCCAGCGGCCCGGGCGAGACGCTCTTTCCGCCCGAGGTGACCAGTATCTCCTTCTTGCGGCCGGTGATGGTGAGGTAGCCGTCCTCGTCGAGGGAGCCGAGGTCCCCGGTGGCCAGCCAGCCGTCGTGCAGGGCCTCGTCGGTGGCCTTGGGGTTGTTGAGGTAGCCCTGGAAGACGTTGTCGCCGCGCAGCCAGACCTCGCCGTCGTCCGCGATGTGCACGGTGACGCCGGGGACGGGCTGCCCGACCGTCCCGTACCGGGTGCGCTCGGGCGGGTTGGCGGTCGCGGCGGCGGTGGACTCCGTCAGGCCGTACCCCTCGTAGATGTGCACGCCCGCGCCCGCGAAGAACAGCCCGAGCCGCCGGTCCATCGCCGAACCCCCGGACATCGCGTGCCGGATGCGGCCGCCCATCGCGGCGCGCACCTTGGAGTAGACGAGCTTGTCGAACAACTGGTGCTGCACGCGCAGCCCGGCCGACGGCCCGGGGCCGGTGCCCCACGCCCTGGCCTCCATGGCGTCCGCGTACTTCACGGCGACCTCGACGGCCTTCTCGAACGCCCCGGCCCTGCCCTCCTTCTCCGCCTTGCGGCGGGCGGCGTTGAACACCTTCTCGAAGACGTACGGCACCGCGAGGACGAACGTCGGCCGGAACGCGGCCAGGTCGGGCAGCAGGGCCGTCGCGTTGAGCTGCGGCTGGTGCCCGAACTTGACCCGGCCGCGGACCCCGGCGACCTGCACCATCCGGCCGAAGACGTGCGCGAGCGGCAGGAACAGCAAGGTGGCCGCCTCGTCGCCCTTCCTCGTGTGGAACACCGGCTCCCAGCGCTCGACGACGGTGTCCGCCTCGTACATGAAGTTGCCGTGGGTGAGCAGGCAGCCCTTGGGGCGGCCGGTGGTGCCGGAGGTGTAGACGATCGTGGCGACCGAGTCGGGGGTGACCGCCTGCCGGTGCCGGTGCACCACCTCGTCGTCGAGGTGGGCCCCGGCGTCGTACAGCTCCTGGACGGCGCCGGAGTCGAGCTGCCACAGCCGGCGCAGCCGCGGCAGCCGGTCGATGACGGTGGCGATCGTCATCGCGTGGTCCTCGTGCTCCACGATCGCGGCCGTGCACTCGGCGTCGTACAGCATCCACCAGCACTGCTCGGCCGACGAGGTGGGGTAGACGGGCACCACCTGGGCGCCGATCGTCCACAGCGCGAAGTCGAACAGCGTCCACTCGTAGCGGGTGCGGGACATGATCGCGACCCGGTCGCCGAAGCGGATCCCCCCGGCCAGCAGGCCCTTGGCCAGGGCGAGCACCTCGTCGCGGAACTCGGCGCTGGTCACGTCCCGCCACCGCCCGGCGTCGTCCTTGCGGCCGAGCGCGACGCGCAGCGGGTCCTCCCGGGCGTACCGGAAGACGACGTCGGCCAGCCCGCCCACCGGCGGTGCCGGCGCCAACGGAGGATTGGTGAACTCGCGCAAACCCCGCTCCCCGCTCTTCGTGGCCCTCCCGCGCAGCGCCGTGAAAGCTACCCCACCGGGCCGGGGGGCGGGAGGGGAGCAAAGTGGAGCAGTGCTCAGGTACGGGCCGGCCGGCCCGGGAAAATGCACTCACATCCGGAAGGGCCGGACATGAAACTGACGGACGGGTAAGTTTCGGTGCCGTAATCTCCACCGAATCTGTACGCCCCGCTTACCGCCCCGGCCCGTGCCGGCGCCGCGGGCGCCGCTCCCTCCGGTGCCGGTGCCGGTGCGCCGGATCCCGTCACCCGGGCGCCTCCCGCGGTCACGGGTCCCCGTGCCGCCGGCGCTGCAGCCGCTCCCCGCCCGCCAGGACCGCAGCCGCCAGGGCGTCCGCCGCGCCCCGGGCGGCGGTGCGGCGCGGGCCGTGGACCAGGACGAAGTCGACCCGCCCCAGCTCCGGCAGACCCGCCCGGTCGGGCACCCGCACCAGCCCGGGAGGGATCAGGCCCCGGGAGTGCGCCATCACGCCGAGGCCCGCGCGGGCAGCCGCGATCAGCCCGTTGAGGCTGCCGCTCGTGCACACGACGCGCCACTCGCGGCCCTGCCGCTGCAGCGCCTCCAGGGCGAGTGCCCGTGTGATGCCGGGCGGCGGGTAGACGATGAGCGGCACCGGCCGGTCCGGGTCCAGGCGCAGCCGCTCCGCGCCGATCCACACCAGCCGGTCGTGCCGGACGAGCTCGCCGCGCGGGTCCTGCGGGCGCCGCTTGGCCAGCACCAGGTCCAGCTTCCCGGCGGCCAGCTGCTCGTGCAGCGTGCCCGACAGCTCCACCGTCAGCTCCAGGTCGACCTCGGGGTGGTCGTGGCGGAAGCCCTCCAGGATCTCCGGCAGCCGGGTCAGCACGAAGTCCTCCGACGCGCCGAAGCGCAGCCGCCCCCGCGGCCGGGTGCCGGTGAAGAACGCCGTGGCCTGCTCGTGCACGTCCAGGATCCGGCGCGCGAAGCCGAGCATCGCCTCGCCGTCCTCGGTCAGCTCCACCGAGTGGGTGTCGCGGGTGAACAGCGGCCGGCCCGTGGCGTCCTCCAGCCGCCGCACGTGCTGGCTGACGGTCGACTGGCGCAGCCCGAGCCGCCGGGCCGCCTGCGTGAAGCTCAGCGTCTGGGCCACCGACAGGAACGTACGCAGGTGGGACGGGTCGTACACGACGCCAGGCTATCGCGGAACGTGATGACAGTGAGAGCGGTGTACGGGATTCCCGATCGCCGGGTGAGGGAGCACGATGGAGGGGGGCCCCTTGACCCAGGAGGGCACACCACCCCTGCCGCTGACAGCACCGACCAAGTGGAGCACCGTGAAACGCCTGCGCCGGCCGAGTCGGATGCCGATCGACCCGTACGTCCTGCTCCTGCTCGCGACGGTGGGCCTGGCCGCGCTGCTCCCCGCGCGCGGGACGGCCGCCGACGTGGCCTCGGGTGCCTCGACGGCGGCGATCGCCCTGCTGTTCCTCCTCTACGGCGCCCGCCTGTCCACCCGTGAGGCGCTGGAAGGGCTGAAGCACTGGCGGCTCCACGTCACCGTCCTGGCCTGCACCTTCGTCGTCTTCCCGGTGCTGGGCCTGGCGGCCCGCGGACTCGTCCCGGTGTTCCTGACCGACCCCCTCTACCAGGGGCTGCTGTTCCTGACGCTGGTGCCGTCGACCGTCCAGTCGTCGATCGCGTTCACCTCCGTCGCCCGCGGCAACGTGCCCGCCGCCATCTGTGCCGGCTCCTTCTCCTCGCTCGTCGGCGTCGTCGCCACCCCGCTGCTGGCCGCCGCCCTGCTCGGCGGCGCGGGCGGGGGCCTGTCCGCCGACTCGCTGGTGAGGATCGTGCTCCAGCTCCTCGTGCCGTTCCTCGCCGGGCAGGTGCTGCGCCGCTGGATCGGCGGGTTCGTCACGCGGCACAAGAAGGTCCTCGGGCTCGTCGACCGCGGCTCGATCCTGCTCGTCGTCTACACCGCCTTCAGCCAGGGCGTGGTGCGGGGCGTCTGGCACCGGCTGGATCCCGCCCGGCTGGCCGGGCTGCTCGCCGTCGAGGCCGTCCTGCTCGCCGTGATGCTCGCGCTGACCTGGTACGGCGCCAAGGCGCTGCGCTTCTCCCGCGAGGACCGGATCGTCATCCAGTTCGCGGGCTCGAAGAAGTCCCTGGCCGCCGGACTGCCGATGGCGAGCGTGCTGTTCGGCGCGCACGCCTCGCTGGCCGTGCTGCCGCTGATGCTCTTCCACCAGATGCAGCTGATGGTGGGCGCGGTGATCGCCCGGCGCCGCTCCCACGACCCCGTCGACGAGACCGGCGACGCGCGGCCCGCCGCGGGGGCGCGGACCGCGGTCGGCACAGGGCCGCGTTCCGGCTGAGCCGCGCCGCCGCCCGGGCGGTCTCCGGCCGGCCGACGCCGCAGCTCGGCACAGGACGGCCCCCGCCGCCGGCACGGGGTGCGCCCGCGGCCGCCGCCGTCCTGTCCGGAGCCGTCCCGCACACCGCTGTCCTGCACACCGTCGTCCCGCACACCGCCGTCCCGCCCGCCGCCGTCGTCGCCCCCGGGAGGCCGGTGAGCGGCGCGGCGCCGGGAACCGGGGCCGGCGGCGGGCCGGTCCCGGTTCCCGGCGCGCTGGCGTGCCCGTGCTGTGCCGTCGGGCACGCCCGGGGACGTCAGCGGCTGCCGCTCACATGATCCAGGGGGAGCCACAGGACGGTGCCCCGGGCGGCCGGCGCCGGGACGCCGGCGGCCAGTTCCTCGTCGGTGAGAGCCCGGTTCCACACCCGGACGTCGTCGATCGATCCGGTGAAGTGCGCCCGTCCGTCCACGCGCTGGCCGACGTGCACGCCGAAGGGCGAGGTGCGGCTGACCGAGCCGGGCACGTCCGCGGTGCCGACCGCCGTACCGTCGAGGAAGAGCGTCAGCCGGCCGCCGCCGCGGCGCAGGGCGAGGTGGTGCCAGCGGCCGTCGTTGCGGGCGCCGGTGCTGCGGACGTACGCCGACCGGGCGGGCGCGGCGCCGTCGCGCACGGTGATCAGGCCCTGGACGCGGTCCTCGGCCGGCTCGCCGCGCAGCCAGACCTGCGGCTGGCCGGTGCCCACGCCGCCCATCCACAGCATCGGCTGCTCCCCGGTCGTGGCCGTGTACCGGAACCACAGGGACGCCGTGAAGTCCCCGGCGCCCAGCGGGAGCCGGGGCCGGAAGCGAAGCCGTACGGCGTCGTCGGCGCCGTCGAAGGACAGCGCGCCGCCGATCGCGCCGGCCGTCCGCCGCGCGCCGCCGAGGACGGCCGCGGGCACGGCGGGCGCGGCGAGGTCGCGGGTGACCGGGTCCGGGCCGCGGCGCGGTGCCAGCCAGTCCTCGGTGAAGCGGGCGAAACGGATCTCGTCGCGCGCGTCGGCGGTGCCGCCCTCGTACATCAGGCCCGCGGTGGCGCCGTCGATCCGCACCAGGTCGGAGTAGCCGGACCAGTCGCGGGTGACGAGCGTGCCGCGGTCCACGCTGTCCCAGGTGGCGCCGCCGTCGTAGGAGGAGCGGATCATCATGGTCCGGCGGCGGTCCGGGTCGGCCGGGGCGGAGAGCAGGAGCCGGCCTCCGAAGGCCAGGGTCGCGCCCTGGACCTGGGGGGTGTACAGGCTCGGCAGGGACCTGAAGCGCGTGGCGAAGCTGTCCCCGCCGTCGAGGCTGACGGTCTGGGTGCGGTGGCCGAGGTCGGTGCCGTCCTGTTCGCGGCCGCTGACGAGGACCGCTCCGTCGGCGCGTTCGGTGAGGGTCAGCTCCGACGGCTTCTGGCGGAACGTGCCGTCCTCGGCGACCGGCCAGGAGTCGGTGGCGCCGATCCGCCAGTGGTCGCCGCCGTCGTCGCTGACGACGAGCGCGGCGTGGTTCGCGGTGACCCGGTGGCCGTCCCACGTCTCGGTGTTGACGCCGAGGACCAGACGCCCGGCGTGCCGGCCGCGGGTGAGCTGGATGCCGTGCACGGGACCGGTGGCGTACCAGGAGTTCCAGTGCGCGGGGCGGATCTGCGCGCTCAGGTCGCGCGGCTCCGACCAGGTCAGGCCGTCGTCGTCGCTGTACTGCAGGTACGGGGTGCGGTCGCACGGCACGGAGCAGTTCGCGCTGTCCGTACGGCCCGGGTTGTAGGTCTCCGCCAGCAGGATGCGGCCGGTGGCGCGGTCCACGACCGGGGCCGGGTTGCCGTGCGTGTCGCCGCCGCCGTCGTTGACGACCTGGAGCGGGCCCCAGGTGCGTCCGCCGTCGGTGGAGCGCTTGAGGACGATGTCGATGTCGGCCGCGTCCCCGCAGTTGAGGACGCGGCCCTCGGCGAAGGCCAGGAGCGTGCCGCGGGTGGTCCGCACGACCGCCGGGATCCGGAAGCAGGCGTAGCCGGGATCCTGGGAGGCCCTGAAGAGCACCTGCTGCTCGAACGGAGCCGTGGACGCGGGGCGCCGGGCGTGCGCGGGGGAGGGCGCCGCGGCCGTGACGGCCAGGACGAGCAGGACGAGCAGTGCGGTCGGGGTGGTTCTGGGACGGGCGCGGGGCCCTCGCGGAACGGAGCGACCTGTCGGCATGCGGCGACCTGCCCTTCGGCGTGTGTCGGTGGTCCGGTGTCTGTCGGTGTTCCACTCGTCCGGACATCAGGACATCCCATGTCCGATGCCGCGCCACGACGTTAGTGGGAGGCCGCCACGTCCCACAAGGACCGTGCGTGTGTCACCGAGGGGAACGAGCACCGCCGCGCCGACGCCGCCGCGTGTCCGCGGTGCGCGGGGCCGGGGCGGGGCCCTCGTGGCGCAGGGGGCGCTCCCCGCCGGCCGGGGTCCCGCCGCCGTGCCGCGGTGAGCCGGTTCAGCCCTGGGCGGCCGCGGCCCGCAGGGCGATCCGGTGCTCGCCCGCGTACACGTTCATGGAGCTGCCCCGCAGGAAGCCCACCAGCGTCAGCCCCGTCTCCACGGCCAGGTCCACCGCCAGGGACGACGGCGCCGAGACCGCCGCCAGCACCGGGATCCCGGCCATGACCGCCTTCTGCGCCAGCTCGAAGGAGGCCCGGCCGGAGACCAGCAGGACGCTCCGCGACAGGGGCAGGGCGCCCTCCCGCAGGGCCCGTCCGACCAGCTTGTCGACCGCGTTGTGGCGGCCCACGTCCTCCCGCACGTCCAGCAGCTCGCCGTCCTCGTCGAACAGGGCCGCCGCGTGCAGCCCCCCGGTCCGGTCGAAGACGCGCTGGGCCGCGCGCAGCCGGTCGGGCAGGCCCGCCAGCAGCTCGGGGCCGAGGCGCAGCGGGGGAGTGTCGGCGACGGGCCAGCGGGCCGTCGTGCGCACCGCGTCCAGGCTGGCCTTGCCGCACAGGCCGCAGGAGGAGGTGGTGTAGACGTTGCGTTCGAGGGTGATGTCGGGGATCGTCACGCCCGGCGCCGTCTTCACGTCCACCACGTTGTAGGTGTTCGCCCCGTCGGCGGTCGCCCCGGCGCAGTAGACGATGCTCTGCAGGTCGCGGGCGTCGCCGAGCACGCCCTCGCTCACCAGGAATCCGGCGGCCAGCGCGAAGTCGTCGCCCGGGGTGCGCATGGTGATCGCCAGCGGCCGGCCGTTCAGCCGGATCTCCAGGGGCTCCTCGGCGACGAGCGTGTCCGGACGGCTGGAGACCGCCCCGTCCCGGATCCGGAGCACCTTGCGTCGTTCCGTGACTCGTCCCATGTCCCCATCAGTCCCGTCCGGTCGGTCCCGCTCAGTCCCGGTTCTGCACGTGCTGGTGGCCGAAACGGCCCTTGCCGCACAGGGTGCCGTGGGTCACCGGGTTCTCCTGCGGCGAGGTGACCTTCACGATCCCATTGTCCCGCACGTGCGGCGTGCGGCCGCGGCCCGCTCCGCAGTACCCGCACACCGTCGTCGCCCGCGTCTGCCTCGACTCGTCCGACCTACCCACCTACCTGCCTACCCGCCGCCCGCAGGGCGGACTCCGGCGGAGCGTGCGGGCCGGCACGGCCCCGCCCCGCACGAACCCGCGCAAAGGCCACCCGGTCGTGCGCCGGACGGCCCGGGAGGGCCGGCCGACGGGTTCCGCGGGTGGCCGCCCGGGCGTCCGGGGTGAGGGAAGCCGACAAGCCGGGCGCTCGATTCCTGTCGGATCACCTGCCGTCGTACCCGCCGGTCACTGATCACACTGGTGCATCCCGCCATACCCGCACCGAGGGGGATCCACCCATGCACGGCTCGCGCATCACCGCCGTCGGCCACTACCAGCCCGCCCGGGTCCTCACCAACGAGGACCTGGCGGGCATGGTCGACACCAGCGACGAGTGGATCAGAACCCGGGTGGGCATCCGCACCCGCCGGATCGCCGGGCCCGACGAGCCCGTCGACGAACTGGCCGCCCACGCCGCCGCCAAGGCGCTCGCCGCGGCCGGGCGGGCACCCGCCGACGTCGACCTGGTGCTGGTCGCCACGTCCACCGCCATCGACCGCTCGCCGAACATGGCCGCCCGGGTCGCCGCCCGCCTCGGCATCCCCTCGCCCGCCGCGATGGACGTCAACGTGGTGTGCGCCGGCTTCACCCACGCCCTGGCCACCGCCGACCACGCCGTCCGCGCGGGCGCCGCGAGCCGCGTCCTGGTCATCGGCGCCGACAAGATGTCCGACGTGGCCGACTGGAGCGACCGCACCACCTGCGTGCTCGTCGGCGACGGGGCGGGTGCCGCGGTGGTGGAGGCCGCGCGGGAGCCCGGCGTCGGCCCGGTGCTGTGGGGCTCGGTGCCCGAGATGGGGCACGCGGTGCGGATCGAGGGGACCCCGCCGCGGTTCGCGCAGGAAGGGCAGAGCGTGTACCGCTGGGCGACCACGCGGCTGCCGTCCATCGCGCGCGAGGTCTGCGAGAAGGCCGGGCTGGCGCCGGCGGACCTGGCCGCGGTCGTCCTGCACCAGGCGAACCTGCGCATCGTCGAACCCCTCGCCCGGAAGATCGGCGCGGTGAACGCCGTGGTCGCGCGGGACGTCACCGAGTCCGGCAACACCTCGGCCGCGAGCGTGCCGCTCGCCTTCTCCAAACTCGTCGAGCAGGGCGCCATCTCGTCCGGCGACCCGGTGCTGCTGTTCGCCTTCGGCGGGAACCTCTCCTACGCGGGCCAGGTCGTGCGCTGTCCCTGAGGGCGGGGCGGCCGTACGCGGGGTATCGCCCAGACACGGGTCAAAGGGGCAATGAGTTGGTCTCGGAGCCCTGAACATCTCGATCCGTCACCCGTTCGGCTCAGTGTCGTTGGTCGTGATGTTGTTGCCGTCCGGTCCCGGGGCGGGACTGTGACCTCGATCGAGCGGACCGCGTACCCGCGGTTCAAGCGGCTGATCACCGCGCATGAATTGCCTCTGTTCTTCTCGCCGGCTCGTGATGAGCTTCAGTGGGCGGCCGATGCCACGGACGGTGACGAGCATCTGCTGGCCCTGCTGCCGATGCTGAAGTCGTACCAGCGCATGGGCTGCTTCCCCTCGCCGGAGGAAGTCCTGGAGCAGGCGGTGGAGTTCGTACGGCGCCAGGTTGAGCTGCCGGAGGGCACGCTGCCGCTGTACCGGGCGGAGGTTTTTCACAACGCCCTGGGCGTCGTGGAGATCGCCCGCCAGCTCCAGGAAGAGGGCCGGACGATCGAGCCGGAGGACCTGGCCCGCATCTCGCCGTACCTGACCGAGCACATCAACCGGTTCGGCGAGCACTCCACCCACGAGCTCGGCATCCAGCCCGGCGCGTACGGGACGAAGCCGGATGTCGGCTTCACCCCGCTGCGTGAACCGGGCCCGGCCGCCGCTGGCTGCGGCCGGGCCGCGTGACCTGGCCGTGTCGCCGTCATGAGCCCATGGGCGGGACACGCGAATTCTGTTCGACATCACCGCCAGCGGCCCCGGTCAGGGCCTGCTCCCATTCCGAGATCCCGACACCGCCGAAGACGACGGGGAAGAGGACTGACGGCCGGAGCACCCGGGACGTGGGGCCGAGGCCGGGGCGTCGTTGGTGGCCGCATGCCATGGCCCGGGGGGCACGAAATCGGCGCACGGTCAGCCGGGCCGGGGTCCGGCCGGCTGACCGTGCGCCGGCGAACGCGACGTACGCGGAGCGGTGTGCCCGGTGTGCGTCCGGACTCTTGTACGGTCAGCGAGCGGCGACGGTCTCGGCGGGGGCTTGCTCGTCGGTGTCCGCGGAGGGTGTGTTCTCGGGGCCGCGGAAGGCGATGTAGACGAACAGGACGGCCATGATGGCGGTGCCTGCCCACATGGCCTGCTGCCAGCCGTCGACGAAGGACTGCTGGGCTGCGTCGAGCAGGTCCTGTGCGTGCGATCCGGTGCTCCCCGCGACCCCGACGGCGTTGGCGACGCCTTCGCGGGCGGTGTCCGCGGCGCTTCGGGGGATGCCGTTCAGCTTGTCGTCGATGGAGCTTTGGTAGCCGGCGGAGACGAGCGCGCCGAGCAGGGCGACGCCGAGTGCGGTGCCGAACTCGCGGGTGACGTCGTTGAGGGCGGAGGCGACGCCCTGCTTCTCGCGCGGCAGGGAGGCGGTGATGGCTTCCGTGGACGGGGTCATCGACAGGCCCATGCCGACGCCCATGGCAAGCAGGCCGGGCAGGACGGACAGGTAGCCGCCGTCGACGGAGACGAACAGCGCCATGAGCGCCATGCCGGCGCCGGCCAGCGCAATGCCCACCACCGTGGTGGCGCGGGCGCCGGTACGCGCGGCGAGCTCGGGGGCCAGTCCGGAGGCCATCATCATCGCGAGGGCCATGGGCATCATCGCGACCGTGGAGAGCAGGCCCGACCAGCCGAGCACGGCCTGGAAGAACGGGAAGAGGACCACGCCGATGCCCGCCTGGACGCCGAAGACGACCAGAAGCGTGACCGAGCCGCCGGCCAGAGTGCGCCTGCCGAACAGCCGGACGTCCAGCAGGCCGGTGTCCCGGCGGTGCAGCTCCCAGGCGATGAAGCCGGTGCCGGCGATGAGGCCGGCCGTGAGGCTGATCAGTGTCCGGGGGGCGGTCCAGCCGTGTTCGGGGCCTTCTTGCAGGACGAAGATGAGGCCGGTCACCGCGATCGCGGAGAGGAGAGCGCCGATGGTGTCGAATCGGTGGGGCGAGGTCTCGCGGGAGTTGGGGACCGACTTCAGCGTCATGGCCAGGGCCGCGACGACGAGGACGGCCGGGAGGACGAACAGCCAGCGCCAGTCGGCGACGTCGACGAGGAGCGCGGACAGGAACATGCCCAGGATGCCGCCGCCGCCGGCGATGCCGGTCCACACGCCGATCGCCTTGCCGCGCTGTTCTTCGGGGAAGGTGGAAGTGATGACGGCCAGCGTGATCGGCATGATCATTGCGGCGCCGATACCGCCGGCCGCGCGGGCGGCGAGCATCACTTCCGCGGTCGGGGCCAGGCCCGCGAGGACGGTGGCGGTGCCGAAGACGCCCAGTCCGGCGACGAGCATGGGCTTGCGGCCCAGGCGGTCGCCCAGGGCGCCGAGCGGCAGCAGCAGCGCTGCCAGGACCAGGGTGTAGATGTTGATGATCCACAGGACCGTGCTCTGGGACGCGCCGAATTCCACGGCCATGTGGGTCTGCGCGACGTTCAGTCCGGTCACCGAGGCGATGACCGCCATCAGGGCGATGGAGACGGCGGTCAGGACCTTGCGCAGCTGACGCGCGTCGGGGACACCCCCGTTACCGGCCTCCACGGCCTGTGCGGGCTGGTCCGTACTCATGGATTTCCTCTCAGAAAGGGCATGCCGAGGTAGCGCCGGAGCAGGGCCGGTCGCCGAGCAAAAAAGAGGGGGGTGGGCGGGGCACCGCGCGCATCGCCAGGCGGTCGAGCGGCGGCGGGTGCCGTGCCGGAATGTCAGGGGGCGGGCGTGTTGCCCTGGGCTGCGTGGAGGGCCGCGTCGGTGTCCGCGGTGGCCAGCACGCTGTTGATGTGGGCGCCGGCCAGGGCTCCGGCCGCTGCGGAGGCGCCGACCTGGGCGGCGAGGTCGGTGGCGTTGCCGGCCACCCACACACCCGGCACCTCGGTGGTGCCGGCCATGCCGGAGGCGAAACCGTGGCCCATGCCGCCCGGCAGCTCCTGCATCGGCAGGCTCAGGCCCTCCAGGCCCTGGGTGCGGGCCTGCATCCGCGTGGCGACCGCGAGGACGCGGCGGGCCACGACCTGACCGTCGGCCAGGCGCACCCCGGCGAGGGCGCCGTCCTCGTGGTTGACGACCTCCTCGACCGGGGTGTCGACGATGCGGATGCCGCGGGCAGTGAAGCGGGCCCGGGTGTCCTCGTCCAGGTCGGTGCCGTGGGTGAAGTAGGTCAAATCCTCGGTCAGCTGACGGAACAGGAACGCGTGGCCGGTGGAGGCCGGGCCGGTGGCGAGGACGCCGATGGGCTCATCGCGCACCTCCCAGCCGTGGCAGTACGGGCAGTGCACCACACTGTGCCCCCAGTGCTCGGCGAGCCCGGGCACCTCCGGCAGCGCATCCGTGAGGCCGGTGGCCACCAGGATGCGGCGAGCGGTGATGCTGCGGCCGTCGGCCAGGGAGACGGTGAACCGCAGATCCCCGTCCACCGACGGGGCGGCGGACTCGGCCGAGATCACCTCGCCGAGGACGACGCGTCCGCCGTACTGGCGCACCTGTTCCCGGCCCCGTCGAAGGATCTCGGGCGGCGGGGTGCCGTCCAGGACGACGAAGCCGTGCACGGCCTTCGCGGGCGCGTTGCGCGGAGAGCCGCTGTCGATCACGACGACCGAGCGGCGGGAGCGGGCGAGCGTCAGTGCACCGTTCAGCCCCGCGGCGCCCCCGCCGATCACCACCGCGTCGACGGTCCCCTCGGGCAGTGCGTCGCTCGCGTACGGAGAAGTCGTCACAGCCATGGCCTCCTGCCTTTCCTCGTGCGTGGCCCCACACGTTGCGGACCAGCCACACACGACGCTAAGCCAGGTATGCAATACGGGCATACGATGTTGCCCATGACGCAAGAAGACGGAGATCTGGACAGCCTCGTACGCAAACGCCTCCGCGCTCTGCGGGTGGCGCAGGGCTGGTCCCTGGAGGAGCTGGCCTCCCGCGCCCACCTCAGCCAGTCCTCACTGAGCCGCATCGAGAACGGTCAGCGCCGCCTCGCCCTGGACCAGCTCGTCACCCTCGCCCGCGCGCTGGACACCACCCTCGATCAGCTCGTGGAGACCGCCACCGACGACGTCATCACCAGCCCGACGATCGACAGCACCCGCGGCCGGATGCGCTGGACCGTCAAGGCCGACCCCGGGATGAGCGTGGTGCGCCAGCGCCTGACCGAACCACCCCCTGAGAACCCGGCGCGCATGCGTGCCCACCCGGGGCGCGAATGGCTCGTCGTCCTGTCCGGCACCGCCGTCCTCATGCTCGGCCACCGCCGCTTCCGTCTCGAGACCAACCAGGCGGCCGAATTCCCCACGATGATGCCGCACGCGATCGGCGCCGAAGGCGGACCCTGCGAGATCCTGGGCATCTTCGACCGCGACGCCCGCCGCGGCCACCAGCGCGACGGCGACGGCGACGGCGAAGAGAGCGCTCCCGTGTGACGACCGGTTCCGCGGCCCGCGCGGAGGCGGCTCTTGCGCGTCGGGCAGCACACCCGGCCATCGTCTTGCGTAAACCGGGATGTTCAGTGCCATAGAGGCATAATCGCCCTAGGGTGAAAAACATGAGCCACGCGCACACCCGCACCCCCCACCACGGCGCCTCCCACGGCCGGCACCACGGCCACCGAATCGACACCGACGGCCAGGCCGAGATCCTCGACCTGGACGCCGAGGTCCTCGTCGAGCACACCGCCTCCATCACCGCATGGCTGCCGCTGAAGACCCGCCCACACCACATCGTGGACCTGGGCTGCGGCACCGGCGCGGGCACCTTCGCCCTCCTCGACCGCTTCCCCGACGCGCACATCACCGCCGTCGACGCCTCCGCCGACCACCTCCAGCGCCTGCGCACCAAGGCATGCGCCCGCGGCGTCGAGGACCGCGTACGCACGGTGCAGGCCGACCTCGACGACGACGCCTGGCCGGACCTCGGCTCACCGGACCTGGTGTGGGCGTCGGCCTCGATGCACCACATGGCCCACCCCGACCGCGCGCTGCGCACCGTCCACGACGCGCTCGCGCCCGGCGGCCTGTTCGCCGTCGTGGAACTGGCCGGCCACCCCCGCTTTCTGCCCGGGAACGCCCCCGCGGACCGGCCCGGCCTGGAAGAGCGCGTCCATGCCGCGGCCGACCGCCGCCAAGCCGAACACATGCCCCACCGCGGCGCCGACTGGGGCCCGATGCTGACCGCCGCCGGCTTCACCATAGAGGGCGAACGCACCATCGCCGTCGACATCGAAGGCGACCGCAGCGAGGCGATCGGCCGCTACGCCGTCGCCGTCCTGCAGCGCGTCCGCAGCGTCGTCGCCGACAGGCTCACCCCCGAAGACCTCGCCGCGCTCGACCGACTCCTCGACACCAGCGGCCCGCACGGCATCCTGCGCCGCAACGACCTGACGGTACGCACCGAACGCACTGTCTGGGCCGCCCGGCGCGCCTGACACCGAGCGCGGGGGTGCCACGTCCGGCGCGGTCACGCGGAACCAGGCCGTCGCATCCGCGTGACGCAAGGGCACTCCCACGAATGACCAGTTGCGAGAGTTCTGCGAACACCCCGGAGCCGATCGTGAATCCGCAGGTCGTCGTCTGCAGAAGTCCTCCCGGAACCGGCGAGTCGTGCGAGGCGGTTCCGAGACGCTGCCGGGGTGGATCTGGCGCCCGATCAGGCCGCAACCGCGGCAGGACGAAACGACTGTCCGGAGTGTGAAGCCCCGGCCGGCAGCGCGTGCCGCGCCCGCAGCGGAAAGTGCGCGACGAAGTACCACACCGCCCGCTTCATCCTCGTCCCCGCGCTCCGCGAGGAGCTTGAGGCGAGCGTGCCGGAGGACCAGGGCCCGGGGCGGCCGTGGAAGCCGGGCCGCCCGGCCGCCGGCCCCGGGGCCGCGTCGCGCGGCCGTGACGCGGCCAACTCGACGACCCCCTGGCCTTCGTGCGCCGTAGACTGTAGACGAAAGACAATGGACGTGTCGGCCCGGTGGTGCCGCGAGCGCTCCGCGCGCCGTGCACGGCCTGCCGAGGAGGGGGACCGCGATGTTGTCGGCAGGACTGCCCCGGGGGGCGGTGCCCAAGCTCGAACGGCCCGGCCCGTTGCGCGACCGCGTCTACGAGGCGCTGCTCGAACTCATCACCACCCGTGCCCTCCAGCCCGGTCAGCACCTCGTCGAGAGCGAGCTCGCCGGGCACCTCGGCGTCTCCCGCCAGCCGGTGCGGGAGGCGCTGCAGCGGCTCAACACCGAGGGGTGGGTCGACCTGCGGCCTGCGCAGGGCGCGTTCGTGCACGAACCGACGGAGGAGGAGGCCGACCAGCTCCTCACCGTCCGTACGCTCCTGGAGGCCGAGGCCGCCCGGCTCGCCGCCGCCCACGCCGACGACGCCGGTATCGAGGCCCTGCGCGAGGTGCTGGAGCAGGGGCTGCGGGCCGTCGCCGCCGACGACGTGGACACCGCCGTGGCCCTCAACGCCCGGTTCCACGCCAAGATCATGGAACTGGCCGGCAACGCGGTCCTCGCCGAACTCGCCGCGCGGGTAGACCGGCGGGTGCGCTGGTACTACACGCCGGTCGCCCGGCAGCGCGGACAGCGGTCCTGGGACGAGCACCGCGAGCTGATCGCCGCCATCGCGGACCGCGACGAGCAGCGCGCCACCCGGCTGATGCGCGAACACACCGAGCACACCCGGCGCTCCTACCACGCGCTCCGGCGGTCCTAGTACTCCCATTGCAGTTCGCTGTCTCTGCTGGTCAGAGGCATCTTCTCGAGTCTGTTCGGCTGCCGTGGCGCCTGGTGCCGGAAGTTCGTGACCTCCACCGCGGCGGTCTGCTGTGATTGTCGTGCAGGAGGTGCGGCCCGACGACTGGTCGGTGGAATTGGAAGAGGTACTTGGAGGTACTTGTTCGGGTCGGTCGCCGGTTCGGGCGGGTGGACCTGCGGCGGCAGATGCGAGCCTATGTCCATGGCCTGCTCGGCCCGGTGGGCCGGAAGAACAGCCGGCAGCTGGCCGAGTACGTAGGCCACCGCACCCCTGCGGACCTGCAGAATCCGCTGAACCGTGCACGCTGGAATCCTGGCGAGGCGCGTGATGACCTGCAGGAGTACGTCGCCGAGAAGCTCGGGGAGCCGGGCGGTGTGCTGATCCTCGACGACACCGGCTTCCTGAAGAAGGACACGGTCCCGGCCGGCGTCCGGCGGCAGTACCCGGGGACCGCCGGCCGCACGGAGAACTGCCAGACCGGGGTCTTTGCCGCCTACGCTTCCCGGCGGGGACGGGCACTGGTGGACCGGGAGTTGTATCTGCCGAAGTCCTGGACGGCGGACCGGGACCGCTGCGGGGCGGCGAAGATACCCGACGACCGAGACTTCGCGACCAAGGGCGACCTCGCCAAAGCCATGATCCAGCGCGCCTTGTCCTCGCTGCTGCCCATCGCCTGGGTGACTGCGGACTCGGCCTATGGCCAGGAGTGGCGGCTGCGGCGGATGCTGGAGGAAGCCGGCGTCGGTCACGTCCTGGCCCTCCCGAAGTCCCAGCCCGTCCCCGCGCGGGGCCGGATCGATCTCGTCACCGCCCAGGCGCCGGACGAGGCCTGGGAGCGTCATTCCTGCGGTGAGGGGGCGAAAGGGCCGCGCGTCTACGACTGGGCCGCGGCGAAACTGCCGGCCGTCTACGACTTCGACGGCGATCAGCCCACGCACGACCGGTGGGTTCTGGCCCGCCGCAGCCTCGCTCGGCCGGAAGAGATCGCCTACTACCTCGCCTACGCACCTGTCGGCGCAGAGGTTTCCGAACTGGCCCGGGTAGCCGGCAGCCGGTGGGCGATCGAAAAGTGCTTCCAGGCCGCGAAGAACGAATGCGGCCTGGACCAGTACGAGGTCCGCCGCTGTCCGGGCCGGTACCGGCACATCATCCTCGCCATGCTGGCCCACGCCTTCCTCGCGGCCATGTCCGCCACCGCAACGACGGCAAGGAGGGCCGCAGAAACGGTTCCGGTGTCCTTGCGCCCCTCACCGTGGCAGAAGTCCGGCGGCTCCCGGCAGTTCACCGTCCCCCACCGGCACACCGGCGGAAAGCCGGTCACGTGCTGAGCTGGTCCTGGTGGCGGCGCCGCCACCAGGCAACCGCACGACGCTGCCACTACCGCCGCCGCGGTGGAGGTTACGAACTTCCGGCACCAGGCGCCACGGCAGCCGAACAGACTCGAGAAGGCGCCTCTGACCAGCAGAGACAGCGAACTGCAACTGGACTACTGGAACAGGGCGTCGACCTCGTCGTGATCAAGGAACTCCTCGGCCACGCCCACATCGGCGTCACCGCCACCGTCTACGCCCACGTCCGACTCCGTCTCCAACACCAGGCCATCGACACCCGCGGCAACGCCCTCGGCGAGAACGACGCTCCAGACGACCCGCCCATCGCAGCCATCGTCCGCTGACGTTGCCGTCAGCGTTGCCGTCAAACGGCCATGGGCGGGTCCCCCGGCCTCCGAGCCGGGGGACCCACCCATTCCTCTGCCAAAGCGACTTGTTCGAATCTGGCTACTGCAGGAGCACGCGCATTCGCCGCGCGATATCAGCTGCCTTCAGCCGAACCTGGTCATCGTCCAGCAGGTCAGGCATACCGATGCCAGCTGAGTCGTAGTCGTGCGCGACATAGAAGAGATCTGTCGCCGCCTCATACTGCTCGGCTGTCGGATACGAGCCGCCGTACCCCTTGTACAGGGGAAGGCAGACAAGAGAGAACTCTGAAGGAGAGATCCGCCCTTCGGACACAGCCTCCGCAAGTACCAGGAAGGGTTCCAACGTCGCCATTTACAGTTTCCCTTGCATGGTCAGGTACCAGAACTGGTCTGAAGTCACATCCGACTTCCAAGCTCCCAGCATCTCGCCCGACTCAATGTCCACCGAGACGTGACGCCCGGTATTGAGATCCACGTAGTGCCGGGCAGGGATCCCGCGATATGTTCCCGCGATCTGAACGTTCCCTGGATCCTTAACGAAGCCTTCCAAGGCGTTCACGAATGCCTGCTTGCTCGCCTTACTCTCCTTCGCAGTGACCCCGAAGTCAGCAGCATGTTTGAAATGATGAGGCACTCTGTTCGAATCGACCCACACGGATCCACACCCCGGACCTGAGTTATGAACCAGGACCGGCGTCGAGCCCGCGAGCACATAGTACGTGTGCTACGCGAAGCCTTCGACCTGCTTTTTCGCAGGTCAAGTGCGGTTTGCTGGTCCGGTGACGTGCGCGGGTGTCCGGGGTTGTTGCCGTCGCTACTGCCGTCAGACGGTTCAGCCCAGGTACGGCTTCTCGCGCTGTTCCAGGAAGTGCTGGAGCCTGAGTCGTTGGGTGTGGTGCATCGGCAACTGCTGGATTTCTTCCGGCGGTACGAACCGGAGTTCGGTGGACTCGTCGGAGATTGCCAGCTGGCCGCCGGTGATGCGGGCGGTGAAGCAGACGTTGAACTGACGGCGGACCTCGCCGTCGGTGTACGCGATGATGTGTTTCGGGTCGGTGTAGGTGCCGACCAGGCCGGTGATCTCGATGTCGAGGCCGGTTTCTTCCTTGACTTCGCGGACGGCCGTGCCGGGCAGGGAGTCGGTGAGGTCCATGCCTCCGCCGGGCAGTGCCCATAGGTCGTTGTCGCGGCGGCGCTGGAGGAGGATGCGCCCGTGGTCGTCGGTGACGACGGCGGAGGCGGCGACGACCATGCTGTTCGGCTTGGGTGCGGTGGGGTCGTCGTAGTACTCGGTGCGGGCCACAGTCAGCCTTCCTGTTGTACGGGGGTTGCCGTCGCCCACACGGCATCGAAGCTCTCGGCGTAGGTGTCGAACATGCCGCCTGTCTCGTGTCGGCGAAGATGCCATACGGGGGCGGCGTAGGCGTTGACGCCCCAGACATGGGCGTTGACGAGTTGCTGGTCGTCGGCGCGGTAGAGGGAGTTGTAGAGCGTGGTTTCGTGGGTGCGGACTTCGATGCCGGGGGTGCCGGCGAGCGGCCTGTAGTGCATGAGGGCGAGGCGGCAGCGGGATTCGATGCCATGGCCGAACCGCTCCTCCTGGCCGCGGGCTTGGACGTTGTCGCTGTCGGCGTCCCCGATCGCAACGCGGACGGTGCAGCCTTCGGCGGCGCGCTCGGTGAGGAGTTCGTTCAGCCGTGGGTAAGCCTCGTGGAGGAATACGGCCGTGTAGACGAGGATGTCGATCCGTTCCCGGGCCTGGGCCATCAAGTCTCGTCATGCCCCGAGCAGCACCAACACGCCCACATCCACGGCCGGTTACTGATCGGGGCCACACACCCGACAGAAGGGACACGCCCCGAATGGTCACCCTGGACCTGCGCCACGTGGCAAGCCCCGCCGTGCGGGACCTGCTCCGCCTTGTCAACCACCCCGACTTCGACCGCGCACAGCAGCAGATCGAACGCCTCGGCGGCTGCACCGAACCCGTACGCCTGACCGGACACACCACCACCCTCGACACCACGACCGGTGAGGTGCTGCGCTCCTACAACTCCTGCGCCGAGCCCGCGGGCAGCCTGCTCACCGCGTGCGACAACCGCCGCGCCTCCCGCCGCCCGGCCTGCTCCCGCCTCTACGCCGCCGACACCTACCACCTCATCCGCGCCGGCCTCTCCGGCGGCAAGACCGTGCCCGACACCGTCCGCACCCACCCGCGCGTCTTCGTCACCCTCACCCCGCCGTCCTTCGGCCCCGTCCACAACCGACCCACCACCCCCGGCGGCGACATCCGCCCCTGCCGCTGCCGCAAGCTCCACGAACCCACGGACCCCCTGGTCGGGACGCCGCTGAATCCGGCGACGTACGACTACACGGGCGCGGTCCTGTTCAACGCCCATGCCTCCGCCCCGTGGGCACGCTTCACCACCTACCTGCGCCGCGAGCTTGCCGCCCGACTCGGCATGACCCAGAAGGCCGCCCACGCGGTCCTGCGGATCTCCTTCGCCAAGGTCGCCGAGTACCAGAAGCGCGGCCTGGTCCACTTCCACGCCGTCATCCGCCTCGACGGCCCCGACGGCACCAGCCAGCCCCCGCCGCCGTACGCCACCGTCGCCGTGCTCACCGACGCCGTACGCGCCGCAGCCGCACGGGTCCGCGTCACGGTCGCGTCGGACGCGATCGGGGAACGAGAACTCACCTGGGGCGAACAACTCGACGTAAGCGAGATCACGGCCTTCGGCGCTGACACCGAATTCACCGACCAGGCCGTGGCCGCCTACGTGGCGAAGTACGCCACCAAGTCCGCCGACGCCTCCGGCGCCCTCGACCGTGCCCTGTTCTGCCGTCCCTGCCAGGGACGCGGCGCCACCGTCCTGCCTCACGGGACCCCGCTCCCGTGCACCGCCTGCGACGGCACCGGTCAGGCCCGGTCGTTGCCCCGGCTTGCCGTGGCACGTCACGTGCGGCAGATGATCTGCACCTGCTGGGGCTGGGCAAGCTGCCGGAGTTCGCCGATCTGAAGCTCTGGAAGTGGGCACACATGCTCGGCTTCCGGGGCCACTTCTCCACCAAGTCCCGCAGCTACTCCACCACCCTCGGCGCGCTGCGCGCCGCCCACCGCGCCTGGCGCACCGAACAGGCCCACACCCGCGGCGGCCTGCCCGATCCCGACCCGGACACCACCCTCGTCGTCGGCCACTGGACCTACTTCGGCACCGGCTACAGCCCCGGTGCCACGCTCCTCGCCGCCCACGTCTGGCACCGCAAGGAACTGGAACGGCAGTTCACGGCCAAAGGGGGCTGCTGATGGCCTCGCCCCCGACCACCGCCCCCTGTGCGGAGGCGGCACAGGCGCTGGATCTGTTCACGGGCCCCCAGGTGATGGCCCGCCTCCAGCTCGGCCGCTCCGCCGTCTACGACCTGCTCCGCTCCGGCCAGCTCGCCTCGATCACCCTCGGCCGCGCCCGCCGCATCCCCGCTCACGCGCTCACCGACTTCATCCGCACCCGCCTCGACCAGGAAGCCGCCGCCTGATGACTGCACCCCGAGACACCCCCGCCTCCCGCCGTGTGCGCGCCAATGGCGACGGAACCGTCTACCAGCGCAAGGACGGCCGCTGGGAGGCAGCCGGATACGTCCTCGCCCCCGGCAACACCCGCAAACGCGTCCGCGTCTACGGCACCACCAGGAAGGAGGCCCTGGCCAAGCTCACCGAGAAGATCGCCGCCAGCAACCGCGGCCTTCCCGTCCCCTCCGCGCAGGGCAGCGTGGCCGCGTACCTGACGTACTGGCTGGAGAACGTCGCCGTCCACCACCTCCGCGAGAACACCCACATCCGCTACACCGCCTGTGTCCACCGGTACCTCATCCCCGGCCTCGGCAAGAAGAAGCTCACCAAGCTCGCCGCCAAGGACGTCCGCACCTACCTCAACCAGCTCCGCACCACCTGCCAGTGCTGCGAGCGTGGTATTGATACGGCCCGTGATGAGCCCCGTTGCTGTGCCGTCGGGCAATGCTGCCGCAAGCTGCTCTCCCCGCTGACGCTCACCTACATCCACTCCGTGCTCAAGTCCGCCCTGGAACACGCCGTCCGCGAGGACGAACTGCCACGCAACGTCGCCCGGAACGTAAAGACGACCACGCCCCGCCCCCGGCGCTTCCAGCCGCTCACCGCCACCGAAGCCCGGCAACTCCTCCAGGCAGCCAACGGCGACCGACTTCACGCCCTGTACGAACTCGCCCTACGCACCGGACTCCGCAAGGGCGAACTCCTCGGCCTCCATTGGGAAGACCTCGACCTCGACGGAGGCACCGCCACCATCCACCGCTCCCTCCAGCGCACCCGCACCCAGGGCCTGACCGTCCTGAACACCAAGACCCTGGCCTCCGAGCGCCGCATCGCCCTCCCCGCCGAATGCATCAATTCCCTCAAGATCTACCAGGAACGGCGGCAGGAAGAGCGCCAGGCGGCCGGAACGGGCTGGACGGACAATGGGCTCGTCTTCACTACCCCGAAGGGCAGGCCGCTCGACCCCACCAACCTCACCCGCCGCTTCCGGCGCCTCCTCCATAAGGCAGAGCTCCGGACGATTCGCTTCCACGACCTCCGCCACTCAACTGCCACCCTGCTCCTGGAACAGGGCGTCGACCTCATCGTCATCAAGGAACTGCTCGGCCACGCCCACATCGGCGTCACCGCCGGCGTCTACGCTCACGTCCGGCTCCGCCTCCAGCGTCAGGCCATCGACACCCTCGGCAACGCCCTCCGCCCCACCGGCAACGACCCCGACGACCCACCAGCCGCAGCCGTCGTCCGCTGACGTTGCCGTCACCGTTGCCGTCAAGCACCTGCGCAGCGGTAACTGACGCGCTCTCCGCGGTATGCGCTCCTCCCTCAATTCATCAGCGGTTTGAGCTGTCTCCGGAATTTCCGTAGACCACTTGATCCTGGGGGTCATACGCAGTCAGCCCGTGCGTCGACGCCAAGTCGAGCAGCACAGAAGAGACTTCACTGGAACGCGACCAAGAGATGGCGGCGATTACGCACTCTCCAGTGACATAGAGAGGAGAGGCCCACGGAGACTCCTCCATATTTTCTTCGCTTAGGTCTGGAAATTCGGAGATCACAGCTCGGTAGAAGTCCTCGACAGCCGAACTCTCTTCGACGATACCGGTAACTCCATCCGTCAACTGATCGTAGATCTGAGCGGCCTCCCCTGATGTCGGGGCCACTTTTTGATACCAAAAAATCAGATCGAAACTCATCGTCACCATCTCTCCCGAAGTCGCGAGCCGGGGCCGACTCGCAGCACTGAGCTGCGGATACGGTACCGCAGTCCGGCCAGATCGCCTTGTGGGGTCGACCCGATTGTCCGGGTCGACCCCACAGGCTCTACCGATCTATCCACACATCGTGGACCCCGACAAGCGTTCGACCATCGCTAGTTGTGACCGTATTGCCAGGCGTATTGAGCCAATCATCGAACTGCCGTTGCTGAGGATTCTTCTTGGCAGTTCCGCCCTTAACCTCTATTCCATACCACTGGCCGTTGATCTCAACCGTGCCGTCATACTTGCGGACTCGCATTCCTGGTGCGGAAACTGCAGTTTCGTTGCGCATGACCACTGCGCCGTCCATTTCCAGCTGATCCCAGGCGTTTGCTTCATCCGCAGCACCATCACGCCCAGGCTCACCATTACGCTTCGAGAACTTGCCGTCCGCTGAGCGCGGGGCCCCAGTTGGGCATCCCCCAGAATTGTGAACGAGAACCGGAGTCTCGCCCGCCAGCACATAGTACGTGTGCAGCTCATCAACGGTGAGGTTGTGTACACGGGCGGTCTGTGTCCACCGCTGGACGGCGTCGATCTGCACCAGGGTTCCGGCGGACGTACGCAGCCACTGCCCCGCCTTGAGGTCGCCGGCCTTCACCCACTCGCGGAGTTCAGGTACCCAGAAGGGGTGGTTGTCGGTGGCGGTCAGAGTCTGCCGTCCGCCCCGCTCGTCGTGCACGATGATCTTCACGAGGTGTTTGACACCCTCGCTCAGGAGTTCAGCGGTCACCTTCTGCGGCGAGGTTTCCCCTGTTTCAGGATCTGTCGCAAGAACTTCGTCACCGACTCGCAGATCCTCGATGTTCTTGGTCGTGCCGTCCGCCATGAGGACCTGAGTTCCGGGAAGGAAACTCATTCTCTTGCAGGTCAAGGCAGCGGCCGCTGCGTTGTCGCCCTTCTTGACCAGGCTCGCTGCCTTGGCGAGCTTGCCCACCGGCAACAGCCCGACCGCTGTCCAGACACAACCGCTGACGCTTCCCTGGGTGCACCGAATGGCATCGCGGACACCGATGAACTCGAGGAAATCCTTCGTCGGGCTGACCCAGCCCAACGCGTCGAGGGCGCTGCAGAGGTCACTGCTCGGGTCGCCGAGGCACTGACCGTCGGCCCACTTCACCAGAAGCTGGGAGTAGGTCTGGTTGCCCCAGGGATCGTACCCGCGGTTTCGCAGGTCCTCCTCAGCGGGAATCTCCACACCGGGGATGATCTCGGGACGCTTGGCCGTACCGCTGCTGGTGCCGGTGCTCTTGCTGCCGCTACTGCCCGAACCGCCACCGTGGTCGATCGGGTAGAGGACGTTACCGCCCTTGTCGTAGCAGTTGTTGTGTGTGCACCCGGGGCCGTTGTCCGGTGTCCAGACGGTGTCCGGGTTGTTCACGCTGCATCCGTCGCAGAACAGGCCGGTCGGGTCCGCGTGTGTGACCGGGCTGTTGTTCGCGTAGCTGTAGCCGTTGAGGGACCAGGGGTTGGTGCTGTCCAGGACAGGGTCGATGCTGACGAACTGGCCGAGGGCGGGGTCGTATTGGCGCGCACCGATATGGGTGAGACCGGTCGTGCCGTCGGCGGGCTTGCCGAGGAACGCCTTGTCGTCCGGCCAGGTGGTCGGCTCCTTGCCGCGCGGGGAGCCGAACGGTGTGAGGTAACGGCGGGTCGGGGTCTGCGCGGTGTCGTCCTTGACGCTCAGGCTCATGGTGCCGTGGTGGTCACCGGCCTGGAAGGTGAGTTCCGTCTTCCCCCCGACAGCGGTGCGTACGGCGCCTCCGGCGTAGTAGCGGGTGCCCGACAGCGCCTTGGTCTGCCCGCTGTTGGAGACGGTCAGCTTCACCTCGGTGGCACCGAGGTAGAGCACCGTCTCGCCGTCGGTGGTTCCGGCGCGGCGGACGAGGAGTTCTCCGTCGGCGTCGTACAGGTACTTGGTGTTGGTGGCGGGCTTGCCGCCGGCGGCCGGCTCACTGGCCGAGACGAGCCTGCCCTCGCTGTTCCAGGCCAGGGTCTGCTGTGCCTGGGTGCCGGGCCTGCTTCTGGTGTTGCCGGTTTTGTCGTACTCGTAGGTGTGGGTGGTGGCGGTGGTGCTGCCGGGGACGGTGGTCCTGGTCGTCGTCAGTGGGTGCGGCTGGCCGGTGGTGGTGCCGTGGACGTAGTCGATCACCGTGTCGCCGGACAGACCGTGCTGCGTCTCGGTGTCGCGCTGACCGGCGCTGTTGTACGTGTAGCTGAACCAGTACGGTGCCGCTCCACCCAGGTTGGCCGTCGTACGGCCGGAGGCGGAGCAGTCCGCGGTCTTCGGGGTCCAGGCTTCGGTGAGGCGGCGGTGGCCGTCGTAGGAGAAGCACTGGTGGTCGGCCTGGGAGGTGCCTTGCCAGGTGGCGATGTCGGAGACGGACGTGATGTTGCCCGCGTCGTCGTAGGAGTACTTGAGGTCCTGCACCATGTAGCTGTGGGTGTCGGTCGTGACGTCCGACTTCTTCAGGCGGCGTGTGCCGTCCTCGTACTGGTTGGCGACGTAGACCTTCTTACTGGCGGAGTCCCGGCCCAAGGTCTGCTGTTCCAGCAGCCCGACAGGGGTGTAGGTGGTGCCCAGCAGATAGCCGGTCACGCCCTTGGCGGTGTTGAGCATGCCGAGCGTGTTGTACGTGTAGTCGATCTGCTCGTAGGACTGCGTTCCGGTGGCGGGGAGGCCGGCGACGGCGGGTTCGCGGGAGTACTGGACGGTGCCGTCGACGTTGTAGGCCGTTTCGAACTTCAGTGTCTGCGGCACGCCTGCGGCGACGAGGGGTTCGTCGGCGGCAGCGGGCAGCTGGAGTTCGGCGGACAGCGGCTGGTAGAGGCTGTTGTAGGCGCTGATCTTCTGGGTGTACGCCTTGCCTGTTGCTCCGCCCACGTGGCGGGTGGCGGAGGCCAGGTATCCCTTGCCGTTCGTGACCGTGTCGTAGGCCCAGGTGGCGAGCTTGTTGGCGTCCGACTTCTCCGTCTCCCACAGGTCTGTCTTGCGGCCGAGGGCGTCATAGCCGTAGAGCAGCTTCCGGTTGTCGGCGTCCAGACTGGTGTCCAGCAGGTCCAGGCTGTTGTAGTCGGATCTCGTCGTGCCGCTGTCCGGGTCGGTCGCGGTCGTCCGGCGGCCCTTGAGGTCGTAGCCGTAGGACCACTGCTTGCCGTCAGGCCCGGTGATGGTCTTCGTCTGGCCACCGGGAGCATAGGTGAACTTGGTGGTGGCGGGCGTGCCGGTCGCCGTCGGGTTGGGGTACTCGCGGCGCTCGGTGACCTGACCGAGGAGGTTGCTCGTCACGGTCACCGCGCTGCCGCCGGCGGGTGCGGTGGTGGTGACGGAGTCTCCGGTGTAGCTGCTGGTGGTGGTCCAGCGGGTGGTGTTGTACGTCTTGGTCACCACTTGGGTCGGCCGGCCCAGACCGTCGTAGCTGGTGTCGGTGTGCAGTGGGGCGGAGCCGCCCGCCGTGGCGACCAGCGTGCTGGAGGGGGCGGTGGAGTCCCACAGGTCGGCGTTGGTCTCGATCGCCAGGCCGCGGTCGTCGTAGAGGGTCTCGTCGACGACCCTGCCGCCTCGCGGGGACGGGGACTGCGTCTGGCGCGGTCGCTGGAGCGCGTCGAAGATTTCGTAGCTGGTGTTGTACTGGGTCCTGCCGAGCACCGAGGTGGACAGCCACGACGGGGCGGTGTTGGAGATGGTGTATCCGAACCTGTAGTTGCCGCCCTGGCCGAGTACGCGGGACCGGTTCGGCAGCCACACCTCGGTCAGCCGGCCGAGGCCGTCGTAGCTCTGCTCGGTGACTTTGTTGTTCGGGTCGGTCGTCTTCAGCGGAAGGCCCCGCCCGGCGTCCATGCTCATGACGGTCCGGTGGTCCTTGGCGTTGTAGACCTCCGTCTGCGTCAGCGGGCCGGCGGCGGCCGGGGTGTAGACCGTGCGCGTCG
The DNA here is from genome assembly GCF_040678355.1 of Streptomyces sp. NPDC052701. NCBI lineage: Bacteria > Bacillati > Actinomycetota > Actinomycetes > Kitasatosporales > Streptomycetaceae > Streptomyces > Streptomyces sp. NPDC052701. Next base: position 50,582 of record NZ_JBFATO010000021.1, on the reverse strand, counting down.
TGGCACCGAGGGCGTTGGACACGAGGGTCGCGCGTCCCAGGGTGTCGTAGTCGGTCGCGGTCACCTTCTCCCAGATCGGGTTGTCCGACGTGTCATAGCCGTTGGCGCGGCCGATCCACCTCACTTCTCCCTTGGTGGGCACCTGGTCGGCCGACCACGTGGTGGTGTCGTACGCGGTGCCGGTGTCGGCGATCACATCACCCGGGCGCGAGTCGTCGGCCGGGAGGTCGAGCAGGCCGATGGTCACGCCGCACGGCTTGGCGACCATCTGCTCGCGAGTGACCAGCGTGGTGAGTCCTGCGGCTGGGTTGCGGGCGTACCACGTGCGGGTGCAGACCTCGTCGCCGACGGCTTCCGTGCCGGAGTCCTCGACCGTCTCGGGCATGCCGTAGTCGTCGAAGGTCGTTCTCGTGCTGCGGGTCCGGTCCGTGGCGCTGACGCCCGAGGTCACCCGGGTTCGCGCGCGGCTGGCCTCGGTGCGTACGTAGTACGCCTCCGTGTCCGCGTAGGACTTGTGCTGCGTGGCGGTCTTCTTCGACCAGGGATCGTTGATCCTCCCGGAGACCTCGTCGGCGCCGTCGTAGGTGACCTGTTCACGGGTGAACCCGGCGTACTGGTCCAGGTCGGTGATTTCCGGGGCCTTGATCCCGGTGACCTTCACGGTGCGGGTCGTGCCGTCCTTCTGCTTGTCGCCGTGCATGCCCCGCAGGTAGACGGTGGCGTCCTTGGACTTGGGTCCGGTGTCGTCGCCGACGGTGTGGGTGACCTTCTCGAAGCCGCGCCAGACCGACCAGGTGCGTTCCTTCTCCGGCGTCATGGGGTCGTCGTTGTAGTGCCATGCCCCGCCGCCGGCGTAGTCGTAGTGGTGGTTGACGGCCTCGGTGCCGCCGTAGGCGGAGCCGGTGCGCACGTCGGAGACGGGGTACTTCTGGAACCAGTCCAGCTGTGGGACGGAACCCCCGTTGGGTGACCAGTAGATGGGGTAGCAGCGCTTGGTGTTGTTGTCCTCGGCCGGCTTGGTCATGCCGGCGGTGCACTCGGCGGGTAGGTAGGTGACGGTGGTCTGCTGGCCGGTCTCGGAGACGATGGTGGACAGCCGGGGCTTGCCGAGCGGCAGGATGTTGTCGGCCGTGCCGTCGACACGGTTTTTGAGCATCTGGTGGCCGAACCTGACGGGCGGCAGCGTGATGTCCGTGCCGTGTTTCCCTGTGCGCTGCAGTTCATCGAGCCACAGCGACTGGTCGGAGGAGTCACCGACCTCGCCCGGGTCCAGGTAGAGGTGCTTGAGCTTCCAGGAGTCGACCTGGTCGAAGGCCGGTGTGGTCAGTTTCGTGTTCCAGAAGTAGGTGTCGATGTCGGTCAGCCGCTTGCGGGTGAAGAAGCTGGGACTGGTCTGGCCGGTGCAGGCGTTCCCCTCCTTGCAGATCGCGTCGTAGGGCACGTCCGGCCAGTTGGTTCGGTGTGCCTCGTCCAGGGTGTCGCAGCCGGGGGAAGCCGCCAGGCAGCGCTCGGCGACGGTGAAGGTGACCTTGTGCGAGGCGGCCGGTGTCCCGGTGAACAGTGCGGAGGCGCGCTGGCCGTACCGGATCTCCTTCAGGTAGCCGCCCCGCGCGTACTCGGCGCCCGGGGTGTCGACTCCGTTCTTCGCGTAGAAGTTCTTCTCCGCGGTGTACCAGTAGGTCATGGCGTTGCCGTGGGTGTCCTCGACCATGTCGAGGTTCCAGCGCCAGGCCTGGATGTCCCACCGGTCGGCAAAGCTGCTGCCGCCTGCGTAACCCGGCTCGCCCTCGTCGTCGCCGAAGACCGGCACGGTCCACACGGAGTTGGTGCGCTCGCCGCTCGGGGCGCCGGGCAACTTGTGCAGGCCGAAGGTGTACTGCGTGCCGTCGCCGGTCGTGATACGCCAGTACTCGCCGCTGCTGTCGCCGTTGCCGAGAGCGGTGTCGGTCAGGTGCTCGACCTTGGAGGCGTCGTCGTTCTTCAGCCTCCACTGGCCGCTGGTGTCGTCCTTGACCAACTCGGAGGCCTTGCCGTTGAGCACCAGGGAGGCGTTGGTGTACTTCCAGCACAGGTCGTACTTGCCGGTCTGGCCGTCGTCGTCGCAGGAGTGATATTTGCGTTCGACGTAGGAGGATGTGATGTCGAAGCCCTCGCCCACCAACGAACTCTGGTTGTTGGTGTTCGCGGTCCGCCCGTCCACGCTGCTCGAGTCGTAGGAGAGGGCCAGGTCCGGCTTCGGTCCGGCGGCGGGGGCCGGGACGCCCAGGGGGTAGCTCCAGGTGAAGGAACCGGAGGAACCGCCGGCCTCCCACGTGGAGGAGGCGGACAGCGGGGTGGCCTTGTAGTTGCCCGAACCGGAGCCGGCGCCCGCGGTGACGGCCAGCAAGGTCACCTGGCGTGCCCGTGCCGTCCCCTCAGCAGCAGGCCGGCCGGACGTCGGGGCGGCGGGCTCAGGCACCGTGACGTCCCCGGTCACCCGTGCCGCGCGGCGATTGTTGGTCGAGGGCAGTTCCTTCTGAAGCCGGCAGGCACGCTTGTGGGGCGTGGTCAAGGCACAGGCAGGCAGTTGGACCAGGCGGAGACGACCGGCGAAGTCTGCGCCGCCGACCGCGAACTTGCGGTAGTCCACGGACAGCCGGGCGGTGCTCTTGGCGTTGCCGGTGACGGTGAGCATCACCCCGTCGACTCCGGCCGCCTTGGCCTTCTTGCGGTCCAGGACCGTAACGGTTACCTCGTCGGCTGTCCGGGCGCGCTTTGTCCTGGGGGCTGCGAGGGTGATGGGCAGGGAACCTGCCTGGGCACGAGCGGTGCCGGTGGCAGGCACGTCCACGGTGACGGATCCGGGCTTGGGCCACACAGGCTTGGTCGCCTGCTCGTCACGGGCGCGCTGTGCCGCGGCCTTGTCGGCGGCCTCCGCCTTCTTCAACGCAGCGGCACTCTTGTTGTCCGGCTTGGTCTTGATGGGGCGGAGATCGGCTTCCCGTGGCGCGGGCAGTTTCGGCCGGCCGAGACCCTTGTCCTTGGCCTCGGCCTGGAACTCGGTGGGCCCCAGCAGGCTCGGCACCGTGGCCAGCGCCAATACCGCAGCCACCCGACCCATCCAGCGTCGCCGCCCTGCTCGGTGTGCAGCCTTCATGGCCTTCTTCCGCCCATCGTCATCGTCTGACCCGCACCGATATGCACGTCAGGATCCGCGTCGTTGCCCCGCTTGCTCAGGTGGGCGGTGTGCCGGCCTCGGCGGCCGCCCTTGAGGTTCCGGCTAGCCGGTGGTTGTGACTGGTTCGCCGAGGACCCGCTCGGCGATCTGGCGGCTTTCCATCGCACCGGTCCAGATCCGCAGTTTCTGTACGGCCCCGGGCAGGTATTCGCCGGGCGCCCCGTTGCTGTGGCTCCGGCCGATGGCGAGCTCACCGGTGCCCTGCTGCGGGTCGGCGAAGTCGGGCTCGGTGGCGTCATCCACTTGGTCGTCAGCGCCGATGAACAGGTGGAGCTTGCCGAACCGGGTCGCATCGCCATCGGCGAATGGATCTGCAGCGTCGTACACGCCTGTGACGTGGACGAGTTCATCCAGGACGGCCACCGCAGTGGCCGACACCTGCGTCGCGGAAACCTTGTTCCCGTTCGCATCGACCCTGGTTCGCTCGAAGCGCCACAGGCATTCGGGCTTGTTGTCGCCGTCGAAGTCGTCGGCCATCTTGACCAGTTTCAAGGCCCAGGACGCTTCACTGCCGATCTTCTGGCCGGCGATGGTGACGGTGTAGCCGTCCGCCTTGCCGACCAGCTTCGCCGAGTCCACGCGGGCCAAGGCGCTGACGGTGAATGAGCCGGTTTCGTCGACCGCCGGCCCGCCGGCAGAGGCATAGCCGGTGGTGCCGTTCAGGGCGAGGAGCCGTGGTGTTTCCGCGAGTTGCGCGTTTCCGGACAGAGCCATGCCGGCGAGGGGGTAACCCGTCTTCTCCGCCAGGGTGGTACCTGTCGAGGTGGTGGCGTCCCATTCCGCCACCAGTTCGGTGGCCGCGGCGTCGTTCTCCTTCAGCTCGCCTTCGGCACGTATCTGGGGTTCGGTCAATGCCTGCTGCCACACGGCCGTCTCATCGAGCCGTCCGCGGAAGAACTCCCCTCCGACACCGGACTTGACCGAACGAGCCCACTGCAGGCCACCGGAGGCTGACCATGGCTGGTAGGTGGAAGCCGCACTGGCCAGCTTGACCGGCTGGCCCTGAGGCCGGCCGTTGACGAACAGTTGGATGGTGTCGTTGGTCGGATCGGTGTCCGCAAGGCCGTCATCGCCTTCGGTTTTGAACACACCTGTCAGATGCGTCCAGACCTTCGGCTGCGGTTTCTGCTCGGCTGTGGAGCGGATGAACACCGGGCTGGTCTTGTCCTGGTCGGTGCGGTTGAACACCCAGGCGTTGTAGGCGGTGGAGTAGTACAGGGTGAACGCGTTCGCATGGGTGCCGGGCTGAGCCAGGACCACCCTGTTGACCGACGTGTCGGTGAGAAACGCCCATGTGGAGACGGTGAAGGAGTCGCTGGTGTTGATCGGCGGCGTGGTGGTGGCCGCATAGCCCTGCTGCTTGGCCGGGTCGGAGCTGTCCAGCCACAGCGACCGGTCGACCCCGTCGGCACCGCCGCCGCGGCGTGCCAGGGAGGAGAAACCGGCGCCGTCGGTGTACAGGGTCGCGTCATGCCGCACGGTGCCCTCGGTTGCCGTGTCCCGGGCGAGCTTTTCCGGTGAGCCGGCCGCGTAGTCGTCGAACTGCCACCGGCCGATCGCGCCCTTTGCAGCCAGTACCTTGATCTTCACGTAGGCCCATTCCCCCGAACCGCCGGAATCCCAGCCGCGCACCTGCAGGGTCTGTCGGCCAGCCACCAAGGGAGTGATGGGCTCATCCACGCTCGCACCGGTGGCGAAGTCGCTCTTGGACATGCCGGGCAGCAGCCACTCGTACTTGACGACATCGGTGTCCGCCGCGTTCTGCGCGAAGTGCACCTTGCCCTGGATACCGGGCCCGCCCTGCGCAGAGCAGTCCTCAGTGACGCACAGGGAGTAGATGCCGCCTGTCACCGCGGTGACCACGGGTGGCTTCGGTCGCTCGAGGTCGACCTTGAAGTAGCACCAGGGCGTGTAGGAGGAGAACAAGTCCCCGGATTTGTCCTCGTAGGTCCAGTGCGACTGCGTACGTGCCTTGACGCGGTACAGGGTATTGTCCGTTCGCGGAGAGACCTTCGCCGTCTCCACAGTGCCGTCCGGGACCCAGCCGGAGTCGGGCTTGTAGTCGCTCCAGCTGCCTGTCCAGGTGCCGTCGGACTGCCGGCGCTCCATCACCCACTCGGCCTGCAGCGATCCCTCGGATCTTCCTGCGCTGTGCTCGACCTTGGTCTGCACCGCCGCCTGCACCCACGGCTCAGCCCGGGTGACGATGATGGGATTCGACGACGAGGTGGCGCACTGCACGTCGTCCGGGTCGCTGCCAGGGCTGCCCGGCCACAGGCCATACCGAGTCGGCACACCGGGCTGGTAAGCGAAATCCACCTGCAACTCGGCGTTGTCGTCGAAACGCTTCCAGGCGGTGACATCCGACTCGTCCTTCGCCTTCAGCATCAGCGTCAGGTTGTCGATCTTGCCGTCGGCGAAGTTCCGCACCGTGGACTTGAGGTTCTCGTCCGGCTCGTCCGGGTTGTCGTTGAACTCGATCCACGCGTTCGGCTGCTCAGGGGAGCAGGCGGTGCCCCGGCCGGCCGAGACATAGCGGTCGCCCACCTGGTCCCAGCTGTTGTCCGCCTTGGGCCCGCCCGGGCCCGGCCAGTTGCTGCCCGACGAGATGCCGTCGGTGCGCTCCAGGTCCACCCATGCCGGGTTGCAGTCGAACGACCATGTCTCATAGGCCCGGAAGGTCGCGTCGAGCACGTACTTGCCGCGCAGGGCACTGGCGGAGTTGAACTGGAAGTACATCCGGTTCGTGTACCAGGCACCGGTGGTGCAGGCGCCCTGCGAGTTGTAGCCGCACCGGCCGATGCCGTAGCCCGCCCCGTCGAACATCCAGTAGCTGTCGCCGTCCGATGACAGCACCGTGCGGTACGTGTGCCCGAGCCCTACCGCGGGGTCGATATAGACCGGGTAGACCGTCCCGGCGCCCTCCAGCACCTCGGTGTCAGGCACGACAGCGATGCTGTCGTCGGCAACCTGTACCGGCATGACCGCAGAGGCGTCGCCGTCGCTGGGGCCGGCGGCCGGGTCGGTCTGCTCCGCCCCGCCCTCGGCCGCGACCGAGGCCTGCGACTCAGTCGTACTCGTGCCCCTCATGGGCTGGGCGCCCGTGGCTTCGGCCTCACCGGCGGAGTCCCACATCCGCCCGGGCGGGCCGGTGAATATTTCCACCCCGTCGTCGTTCGCCGCCACCAAGCCGCCGTGGGGGGTGGGTCTGACCTCCAGACCCTGGCTGTCGATGCTGAAGAGCACCTTGTCCAACTCCGGGCTGGCCGCCGCCTCCGGTGTCTTGACCACAAGAACTTCGCGATAGGACTCCGCCGTGGCCGTCAGGCGCAGATCGACACCGGGAAGCACCTCACGGTAGGTGGCCGTATCGCCCTCCAGAACCGGCTCAGGCAACGAACGGCCCCACCCCAGACTGAGCGTGTGGCCGTTGCGGTCTCCGATCCGGATCATGTCGGAACCATTGCCCTGGCCGGAGAAGGAAAGGTCCACCACGGCGCCCCGCGGCGCAATGCGGCCATCGGCGCGCTTGGCCAGCGTGACATCCACCGGCTTCCACGACCCGTCGGAGGCCCTCACGCGCTGCGGGGCAGTGGTCTGCGTCAGCTTGAAGCCGCCGTCCGGCTGGGCGAAGACCTGGGAGTGCTCGGTTCGCTCGTACAGCACCTCCACCGGCTCCCCCGTCTGGGCAGCGAGGGCAGACGCGGCCTCCGCCTCCGCGGGAGCGGAAGCCGCAGTCTGTGTTCCTTCGGCGTCGGCCGTCACGGCACGAGCCGCACCGCCGAGCGGCAGCACACCCCCCACGACCGCCACTGTGACCGCGGTCAGGAACGTCTTACCGACACTGTGACGCCACATGGACGCGCTCATCCCATGCCCCCCCGACTCCACAGCATCCCCACCCGGGAGTCACAAGATGATCAAAGTTGAGGCACCCTACCCAGTTACGATCAGAACATGTCAAGAGTCTGAGCTGTGGTTCGCTGCATGTAGCCACGAACGCGCAGGCACACAACTCGCCCACAGGGCCATGCGGGGCGAGAAGGGCGAGGCGTCGACATCACTTCGTGCCGTATCCGGCACAGCTGTCACTCGCTTTATGCGGTGACAGATCGACGCAGGTGTTGTTCGAAGTGCGCTGGGTCAAGGACGGCCTGCCGAGGCCGAGGCGGTCTCCGGCGCGAAGAATGCCCGACGTAGGTGGTTTGCTACCCGGAAGTGCACCCGACCGGGACCTCCACAACTCATGAACACCGTTTTTTGGTACTCCGGCAGCGGTTCGAGTCGTGAGCTGCGTTTTCGATAGTGACAGCGGCGGGCGATGGCTTGGAGGCGTCTTCTCCAGGCCGGCCACCTCAGTGCGTGGGTGACGGCATTGCGGTCGGCTCGTGGGTGGGGCAGGAGAGCGTCCAGGAGTCGCCGTATCCCTGCCACGGTGAGCGAGGCGAGGGCTGATCCGTTTCTGCAGTCCTCTTTGCTGCAGCACCGGCCTGGGCTGCGAGTGCTGTCAGGAAGGCGTGGGCGAGTATCACCAGGGTGATGTGCCGGTACCAGCCGATGTGGCGGCGGACCTCGTAATGGTCGAGGCCGCATTCGTTCTTCGCTGCCTGGAAGCACTCCTTGATCGCCCAGCTGGAGCCGGCGATGCGGACCGGCTCGGCCAACTCGATGCCGACGGGTGCGTAGGCGAGGTGGTAGCCGGGCTCGCCGGGGTCGGACAGGCTGCGGCGGGCCATCACCCAGCGGTGATGAGTGGGCGGATCGGGGTCGAAGATCGGGTCGGCGGGCAGCTTGGCCGCGGCCCGGTCGTGGACGCCGGGCCCTTGGTGCCGTCGCCGCAGGCCCAGCAGGCCTCGGGCAGGGTCCCGCATCCGCCACCGCAGATCCGCCGGACCGGACCGGCCCGCCACCCGCTCGAATGCGGAGTCCAACTCCGCGGACCGGCACCTGACTTCGGTCATCCCCTCCATGCCAGGGCAGCGACAACCGCCGGCTCAGGACGTGAACCGCTGCTGGAGGACCAGGACCTGTCGTCGCGGTGCAGGCGGGAGTTCGACGACAGGGCTCAGGACCCGCCGGAGCGCCGCCGGGGACGCACCGGAGCGGAACACGCCGGCGCGCGCCCGCGCCCCGGAACGGGTCTTTGTCCTGTGAGTGGAGAAAGTCGGAAGCAATTCGTGCGTTACTTCTTCCCACTCGTGGCGGCCGCTGCTACGTTCCTCTACCGAAGCAAGCCGCAAAAGCGGTGGTGAACCGGCGCGCACAGGCCGGTCGGGGCGGGGAGGGGCTCGTGAGACGCATGACCGCACGACCCGCGAACGCCCATCAGGCCCGGCTGCTGAAGCTGTTGCGCGACGGCGGCCCCAACTCCCGTGCCCAGCTGGGCGACCAGGTCGACCTGTCCCGGTCCAAACTGGCCGTGGAGGTGGAACGGCTGCTGGAGACGGGCCTGGTGGTGGCCGACGGACTCGCCGCCTCGCGCGGCGGCCGGCGCTCCCACAACGTCCGGCTCAACCCGCACCTGCGGTTCCTCGGCGTCGACATCGGCGCGACCTCGGTCGACGTCGCCGTCACCAACGCCGAACTGGAGATCCTCGGGCACATCAACCAGCCCATGGACGTCCGCGAGGGCCCGGTCGCGGTCTTCGAGCAGGTCCTGGCCATGGCGGCGAAGCTGAAGGCCTCGGGACTCGCGGAGGGCTTCGACGGCGCCGGCATCGGCGTCCCGGGCCCGGTCCGCTTCCCCGAGGGCGTCCCGGTGGCCCCGCCGATCATGCCGGGCTGGGACGGCTTTCCCGTACGGGAGGCGCTCAGCCAGGAACTCGGCTGCCCGGTCATGGTCGACAACGACGTGAACCTGATGGCGCTGGGGGAGCAGCACGCGGGCGTCGCCCGCACCGTCGCCGACTTCCTCTGCGTCAAGATCGGCACCGGCATCGGCTGCGGCATCGTCGTCGGCGGTGACGTCTACCGCGGTACGACGGGCAGCGCCGGCGACATCGGGCACATCCAGGCCGTGCCCGGGGGCCGCCCCTGCGCCTGCGGCAACCGGGGCTGCCTGGAGGCCCACTTCAGCGGGGCGGCCCTGGCCCGGGACGCCACCGAGGCCGCCCAGCAGGGCCTGTCCGCCGAACTCGCCTCGCGGCTGGAGACGAACGGCGCCCTCAGCGCCGTCGACGTCGCCGCCGCGGCCGCCGCGGGCGACGCCACCGCGCTCGACCTGATCCGCGAGGGCGGCAACCGCACCGGCCAGGTCATCGCCGGCCTGGTCAGCTTCTTCAACCCGGGCCTGGTGGTGATCGGCGGCGGGGTGACCGGCCTCGGCCACACCCTGCTCGCCGCGATCCGCACCCAGGTCTACCACCAGTCGCTGCCCCTGGCGACCGGCAACCTGCCCATCGTCCTGGGCGAGTTGGGCCCCACCGCCGGAGTCATCGGCGCGGCCCGCCTCATCAGCGACCACCTGTTCTCCCCCGCGTAAGCACCACCGCACACCACGGTTCAAGCCCGACACGGTTCACGCACACCACGGTTCACCAGTACCGCGCGCCGCTCCGCCCTGCCCGACACCGCTCCCCGCAAGGGGACCACCCTGCAACCGGCCCGCACGCCCGCCGAGGGGAATCCGCATGGCACCAGAACCACCGCTGCTCAGCATGTCCGGCATCACCAAGTCGTTCCCCGGAGTCCGGGCCCTGGACGGCGTCGACCTCGAGGTCCAGGCCGGCGAGGTGCACTGCCTGCTCGGCCAGAACGGGGCGGGCAAGTCCACCCTCATCAAGGTCCTGGCCGGCGCCCACCAGCCCGATGACGGCACCATCCGCTGGCGCGGCGAGCCGGTCACGCTCCGCTCGCCGATCGCCGCCATGCGCCTGGGCATCGCCACCATCTACCAGGAACTCGACCTGGTGGAACACCTGTCGGTGGCCGAGAACGTCCACCTCGGCCACGAACCCACCGCCGCCGGCTTCGTCGTCCGCGGCAAGGCGGCGCGCGCGTCGACGGCCCGGCTGCTCCGGCGGCTGGGGCATCCGGAGATCGACCCGGCGCGACTGGTGGGCGCGTTGTCGGCGGCGCAGCAGCAGATCGTGTCCATGGCGCGGGCGCTCTCCCACGACGTACGGCTCATCGTGATGGACGAGCCGTCCGCCGCCCTCGACCCGGACGAGGTCGACAACCTCTTCCGCATCGTCGCGGACCTCACCGCCGAAGGCGTCGCCGTCGTCTACATCTCGCACCGCCTGGAGGAGATCCGCCGCATCGGCGACCGGGTCACCGTCCTGAAGGACGGGCGCGCCGTCGCGGGCGGCCTGCCGGCGAAGACGACGCCGACCCGCGAGGTGGTGGCGCTGATGACGGGGCGCAACGTCGAGTACGTCTTCCCGGACCGGCCCGCCTCCCCGCCCGGCGGCACCCCCGTCCTGCGGATCGAAGGGCTGTCCCGGCAGGGCGAGTTCGAGCCGTTCGACCTCCAGGTGCACCCCGGCGAGATCGTGGGCCTCGCCGGACTCGTCGGCTCCGGCCGTTCCGAGATCCTGGAGACCGTCTACGGCGCGCGGAAACCGACCTCCGGCCGGGTCCTGGTCGACGGCCGCCCGCTCAGGCCCGGCAGCGTGCGCGCGGCCGTCCGCGCCGGACTCGGCCTCGCCCCCGAGGAGCGCAAGGCACAGGCCCTGCTCATGCTGGAGTCCGTCACCCGGAACGTGTCGGTGTCCTCCCTGTCCCGCTTCGCACGCGGCGGCTGGATCGACCGGGGCGCCGAACTGGGCGCCGCCCGGGCCGCGACCCGCGAACTGTCCCTGCGGCCCGACAACCCGTCGGTGCCGGTGCGCACCCTGTCGGGCGGCAACCAGCAGAAGGCCGTCCTGGCGCGCTGGCTGCTGCGCGGCTGCCGCGTGCTGCTGCTCGACGAACCCACGCGCGGTGTCGACGTGGGCGCCCGCGCCGAACTGTACGCGGTCGTGCGCCGACTGGCCGACGAAGGCCTCGCCGTGCTCCTGGTCTCCAGCGAGGTGCCCGAGGTCCTCGGCCTCGCCGACCGCGTCCTGGTGCTCCGCGAGGGGCGCGTCGTCCACACGGCGCCCGCCCGCGAACTCGACGAGCACCGCGTCCTCGACCTCGTCATGGAAGGAAGCCCGGCGTCATGACGCAGCCCGTCTCCCCGCCGCGGAGCGGTACCGACAAGATGCCGTCGGTCGACCGGCTCCCCGCCTGGCGCGGCCTCACGGCCCGCGCCGACGTACGCACCCTCTCCCTGCTCGGCGTGCTCGTCGTGCTGATCCTCATCGGCGGGATCACCAAACCGGACGAGTTCCTCGACACCCGCAACCTCCAGCTCGTCCTCACCCAGGCCTCCGTGATCGGTGTCGTCACCGTCGGCATGACCTTCGTCATCACCTCCGGCGGCATCGACCTGTCCGTCGGCGCGATCGTCGCCCTGGCCTCGGTGTGGGCGACCACGGTGGCCACCCAGGAGTACGGCTTCGGCGGCATCCTGTTCACCGCGGTCGCCGTCGGCGTCGGCTGCGGCCTGGTCAACGGACTGCTCATCGCCTACGGCGGGATGGTCCCGTTCATCGCCACGCTCGCCATGCTGGCCTCCGCCCGCGGCCTCGCCCTGCAGATCACCGACGGCAGGACGCAGATCGTCACCGTCGACGGCGTCCTCGACCTCGGCGAACGCGACGCGTACGTCCTCGGCGTCCCCCCGCTGGTCCTGGCCTTCGCCGTCGTCACCGTCATCGGCTGGCTGGTGCTCAACCGCACCACCTTCGGGCGCCGCACGGTCGCCGTCGGCGGCAACGCGGAGGCCGCCCGGCTCGCCGGCATCGACGTACGCCGCCAGCGGCTGTACCTCTACCTGCTGTCCGGGCTGTGCTGCGGCGTCGCAGCCTTCCTGCTGATCGTCCTGTCCGGTTCCGGCCAGAACACCAACGGCAACCTCTACGAACTCGACGCGATCGCCGCCGCGATCATCGGCGGCACGCTGCTCAGCGGGGGCCGCGGCACCATCACCGGCTCCGTGCTCGGCGTCCTGATCTTCACCACCATCACCAACATCTTCGCCCTGAACAACCTGCAGAGCGACGTCCAGCAGATCGCCAAGGGCGCGATCATCGTCGCCGCCGTGCTGGTCCAGCGCCGTACCGCGAGCACGACCTGAGGAAAGGGTTCACCGCCATGACACAGTTCACCAGCCGCAGAGGACTGCTCTTCGGGACCGCCGCGGTGTCCGCCGGGGCCCTCCTCGCGGGGTGCACGAGCAACGAGCCCGAGGACTCCGGCGACGAGCCCGCGGCCAACGACCGGCCCGCCGACGACAAGCCCGGCAAGCCCGTCACCATCGGCTTCGCCGGCCCGCAGGCCGACCACGGCTGGCTCAACGCCATCAACGACAACGCCAAGAAGCGCGCCGGGAAGTACTCGGACGTCACGCTGGAGATCACCGAGGGCTCCAACGACACCGCCCAGCAGATCGGCCAGATCGAGACCCTCATCAACAAGAAGGTCGACGTGCTGGTGGTGCTGCCCGCCGACGGCAAGGCGCTCACCCAGGTCGGTCTGAAGGCGATGCGCGCCGGCATCCCCGTCGTCAACCTCGACCGGGTCTTCAACACCCCGCAGGCCTACCGCTGCTGGATCGGCGGCGACAACTACGGCATGGGCCTCAACGCCGGCCACTACATCGGCGAGAAGCTGAAGGGGAAGCCGAACGCCCGCGTCGTCGAACTCGCGGGTCTGGACAACCTGGAGCTGACCAAGCAGCGCACCCAGGGCTTCGACGACGCGCTGAAGAACTACCCCAACATCAAGAAGGTGGCCCGCCAGGCCGCCGAGTTCACCGTCGAGTCCGGGCAGGCCAAGATGGCCCAGCTGCTGCAGGCCCAGCCGGAGTTCGACGCCCTGTGGAACCACGACGACGACCAGGGCGTGGGCGCCCTGCGCGCCGTCGAACAGGCCGGGCGCGACGACTTCCTGATGGTCGGCGGCGCGGGCGCGCTCTCCGCCTTCCAGGCCATCAAGCGGGACGACGGCGTGCTCAAGGCGACCGTCCTGTACCCGCCGACCATGGCCGCCTCCGCGATCGACCTCGCCCGCGCCCTCGGGCAGGGCAAGGGCGTCGGCGGCCTCGCCGAGTACGAGATCCCGGCCTCGCTCACGCTCTACTCGGCCGTCGTCGACAAGACCAACATCGACCAGTACATGTCCACCGGCTTCAAGTGAGGCGCCCCGCACCGCAGTCCCGGCCGGCCGGACCGGCCGGCCCGGCCGGAGCGGTCGGGTCCCCATCCCCACCGCGCCACGACGACGAGGAGGACACTCCCATGGGACAGCCGCAGCAGCCCGACGGGGCCGGGGCGGAGGCAGGGGCCGGCGGGCCCGCCGCCGGGGCCGGGGACACGGCCGTGCCCGGGGCCCGTGCCGGGACCGGGCTGGAGGCCCACGCCGGGCCGGGACCCGGAACGCGCCCCGCGGCCGGGGCGCACCCCGTCACCGGGCTCGGGACGCACCCCGGGAGCCGGGGCACGCCCGGCGCGCCCCGCACGACGGCCCCCCGGACCGGGAGCGCACCCGCCGCCGACGCCGCCCCGCCCGGCCCGGGCAGGCCACCGCTGCGCGTGGGCATGGTCGGCTACGCCTTCATGGGCGCCGCCCACTCCCAGGGATGGCGCACCGCGGGCCGCGTCTTCGACCTGCCGCTGGACCCCGTGCTCGCCGTCATCTGCGGCCGGGACGCCACCGCCGTGCGCGCCGCGGCGGACCGGCACGGCTGGGCGGCCACCGAGACCGACTGGCGCGCCGTGGTCGAACGGGACGACGTCGACCTCGTCGACATCTGCACCCCCGGCGACAGCCACGCCGAGATCGCCCTCGCCGCGCTCGCCGCCGGCAAGCACGTCCTGTGCGAGAAGCCCCTCGCCAACACCGTCGCGGAGGCCGAGGCGATGGCCCGGGCGGCCGAGCAGGCGCACGCCCGCGGGCAGGTGGCCATGGTCGGCTTCAACTACCGCCGGGTGCCGGCCACCGCGCTGGCCCGCCGCATGGTCGCCGAGGGCCGCCTGGGCAGGCTGCGGCACGTGCGGGTCGCCTACCTCCAGGACTGGCTCGTGGACCCGGGGTTCCCGCTGACCTGGCGGCTGCGCAGGGAACAGGCGGGCTCCGGCTCGCTCGGCGACCTCGGGGCGCACATTGTGGACCTCGCGCAGTACCTGGCGGGAGAGCCGCTGGCGGGCGTCTCCGCGCTCACCGAGACCTTCGTACGGCAGCGGCCCCTGCCCACCGGACCCGGCGGCGGCCCGTCCGCCGCCTCCGCCACCGGCGAGGTCACCGTGGACGACGCCGCCCTGTTCACGGGCCGCTTCACCTCCGGCGCGCTCGCCTCCTTCGAGGCCACCCGCTACGCCACCGGACGCAAGAACGCCCTGCGCATCGAACTCAACGGCGAGCACGGCTCGCTCGCCTTCGACCTGGAGCGGCTCAACGAGCTCTCGTACCACGACGGCACCGAGCCCGGCGCGCACGCCGGTTTCCGCCGCATCCTCGTCACCGAGCCCGACCACCCCTACCTGGACGCCTGGTGGCCGCCGGGCCACGGCCTCGGGTACGAGCACACCTTCGTCCACCAGGCCCGCGACCTGGTCCGGGCGATCGCCGAGGGCCGCAGGCCCGAACCCTCCTTCACCGACGGCCTCCAGGTGCAGCGCGTGCTGGCCGCGGTGGAGGAGAGCGCCGGGAAGAACTCCGTCTACACGCCGATCGCGGCCTGAGGAGGCAGATTCGGATGCCGCGCACCTTCACCCTGTTCACCGGCCAGTGGGCGGACCTGCCCCTGGAGGAGGTCTGCCGCCTCGCCCGCGACTTCGGCTACGACGGCCTGGAACTCGCCTGCTGGGGCGACCACTTCGAGGTCGACAAGGCCCTCGCCGATCCCTCCTACGTCGAGTCCCGCCACCAGCTCCTCGACAAGTACGGCCTGAAGTGCTGGGCGGTCTCCAACCACCTGGTGGGGCAGGCCGTCTGCGACGCCATCATCGACGAACGCCACCGGGCGATCCTGCCCGCGCGCATCTGGGGGGACGGCGAGCCGGAGGGCGTACGGCAGCGGGCCGCCGCCGAGATGAAGGACACCGCGCGCGCCGCGGCCGCCCTCGGCGTCGACACCGTGATCGGCTTCACCGGCTCCGCCATCTGGCACCTGGTCGCCATGTTCCCGCCCGCGCCCGCCTCGATGATCGACCGGGGCTACGAGGACTTCGCCGAGCGCTGGAACCCGATCCTGGACGTCTTCGACGCCGAGGGCGTGCGCTTCGCGCACGAGGTCCACCCGAGCGAGATCGCCTACGACTACTGGACGACCGTGCGCGCCCTGGAGGCGGTCGACCGCCGGCCGGCCTTCGGGCTCAACTTCGACCCCTCCCACTTCGTGTGGCAGGACCTCGACCCGGTCGGCTTCCTGTGGGACTTCCGCGACCGGATCTACCACGTCGACTGCAAGGAGGCCCGCAAGCGGCTGGACGGCCGCAACGGCCGCCTCGGCTCCCACCTGCCCTGGGGCGACCCGCGGCGCGGCTGGGACTTCGTCTCCGCCGGGCACGGCGACGTCCCCTGGGAGGACGTCTTCCGGATGCTGCGCTCCATCGGCTACCAGGGCCCCGTCTCGGTGGAGTGGGAGGACGCCGGCATGGACCGGCTCCAGGGCGCCCCCGAGGCGCTGGCCCGCCTGAAGGCCTACGACTTCGAGCCGCCGGCGGCCTCCTTCGATGCGGCGTTCGGCAACTGACGTCCGACCCCGGAGGGTCTTTGGAGGGCCCGGGACTCCCCGAGCCCTCCGGGTCCGCCCGGCGCTCCGGGGCGACGGCGCGCCCCGGCGTACGCACCCGCCCGCACCACCGGCCCCATCCACGGAGGCATTCGTGCACGGGAACGACCCCACCACCGGCACGGACGGAACCGGGACCCGCAGACGGCGCCCGGCCTTCCGCCGCCCGGCCCCGCACAAGGCGGTCGCCCCGCTCGGCGGGGCCCCGCAACCGCCCGCGAAGACCCCGGCACACGCGGCTTCGCGGGGCGACTGAGCGACGGCGGGCGGGGGACGCCGGACCCCCGCCCGCCGTCTTCACCACCCCACCGTCCCCACCTCCCCGCTGGGGTCCCCGTACGACAAGGAGGCTGCGCATGTCCGCGTCCCGTTCTGGTTCCCGTGTGGGGGTGTGGCTGATCGGAGCGCGCGGCTCCGTCGCCACCACGGTGGTGGCGGGATGCGCCGCCGTGACCGCCGGCCTGCACCCGCCGACAGGCCTGGTGACCGAGACGCCCGCCTTCGCCGGCAGCGGCCTGCCCGCGCTGTCGTCGCTGGTCTTCGGGGGACACGACACGGTGGACTGCCCGCTGCCGAAACGGGCGGAGGAACTGGCCGCCCAGGGCGTGCTGCCGCCCGGCCTGCCGTCCGCCGTCGCGGCCGAACTGGCCGCCGCCGACCGGGAGATCAGGCCCGGCGGCCCCCTCGCGGGCGACACGAGGCAGGCGGAGGAGCTGATCGCCGCGTTCACCGCCGACCTGCGCGACTTCGTACGGCGCCACGAGCTGGCGCGGGCCGTGGTGGTGAACGTGGCGTCCACCGAGCCCGCCGCCACCGGTGACGCGCTGCCGCCCAGCTCGCTGTACGCGGCGGCCGCCCTGCGCGCCGGCTGCCCCTATGTCAACTTCACTCCGTCCACGGGCCTGCACCATCCCGCCCTCGCCGCGCTGGCGGAGTCCTCCGGCCTGCCCCACGCGGGCCGCGACGGCAAGACCGGCCAGACGCTGCTGCGGTCCGTGCTGGGCCCCATGTTCGCGCAGCGGGCGCTGGCCGTGCGGGCCTGGTCGGGCACGAACCTCCTGGGCGGCGGCGACGGCGCGGCCCTGGCCGACCCGGCCGCCGCCGCGGCGAAGAACGCGGGCAAGGAGCGGGTGCTGGCCGACACCCTCGGCGCCGCCCCCGAGGGCGAGGTCCACATCGACGAGGTCCCCGCGCTCGGCGACTGGAAGACCGCCTGGGACCACATCGCCTTCGACGGCTTCCTCGGCACCCGCATGATCCTCCAGACCATCTGGCAGGGCTGCGACTCGGCCCTGGCCGCCCCCCTGGTCCTCGACCTGGTCCGCCTGACCTCCCGCGCCCACGAGACCGGCCGCTCCGGCCCCCTCGGCGAGCTCGGCTTCTACTTCAAGGACCCGGTGGGGGACGGGCCGTCGGGCCTGGCGGAACAGTACGCGGCGCTGAAGGACTTCGCGGGCGGGCTGCGGGGGCCGGGGGCCGCGGGGGCGCAGCCGGGCGGGGGAGAGCGGCGAGGGGGCGCCGCCGGGCGGGCGGACGCCACCGGGCGGACGGGCGCGTCCGGTGCGCGGGAGGCCGGCTCCGCCGAGCGCCCGGACGGCGTGGGGGAGCAGCGGTGAGGCGGGACGAGAGGACGGAACGGGCCGCCGAGCGCCCGAAGGCCGGCCGGAAGCGCGCCTGGGCCGAACTGCTGCGCCTGCCCGCCCTGTTCACCGTCCCCGGCGACGCACTGGCCGGCGCGGCCGCGACCGGCACCGCCCCCGGCCCCCGCACCCTGCTCGCCATCGGTTCCTCCCTGTGCCTGTACGAGGCCGGCATGGCCCTCAACGACTGGGCGGACCGCGAGGAGGACGCCGTCGAACGCCCCCACCGCCCCCTGCCCTCCGGCCGGGTCCGGCCGGCCGCCGCCCTCACGGCCGCCTGCGCCCTCACCGGGGCCGGACTGGCTCTGGCAGCCGCCGCCGGCCGCCCCGCACTCGCCGTCGCCGCACCCCTCGCGGCCACGGTCTGGGCGTACGACCTCACCGTGAAGCACACGCCCGCCGGTCCCGCGGCGATGGCGGCGGCCCGCGGACTGGACCTGCTGCTGGGCGCCGCGGCCACCGCCGGCACCACGCGCCGGGCCCTGCCCTCCGCGGCTCTGCTCGGCGCGCACACCCTCGCCGTCACGGCCGTTTCCCGCCAGGAGACCCGGGGCGGCTCGCCCCTGGCCCCACTGGCGGCCCTCGCCACCACCGGTCTGCTGACCCGCCTGACGGCACACCGCCCCCCGCCGCCTCCCCGCCACCGGCGGGAGCCGGCCGCTCCAGCCCGGCCGCACCCCGCCACGCCAGGCGGCCTCGAGCACCGGCAGGCCACCGCCCGGCTCGCCACCCTGCTCGCCACCGCCTACGCCGCGACCACCGTCCGCCCCTACGTCCACGCCGCCCTCAACCCCTCACCCCCGCTCACCCAACGCGCCGTCGGTGCCGGCATCCGCGCCACCATCCCCCTCCAGGCCGCGCTCACCGCCCGCGCCGGCGCCGCCGTCCCGTCCCTGCTCGTCGCGGCGCTGGCCCCGCTCGGGGCGAGGTTCGCCAGGAAGGTGAGCGTCACGTGAACCCGGACACCGGCCACCCCGGACACCGCGGCACACCCGAACAGCCTCACCTCACGGGCGCGGGCACGGGCCCGGACACAGGTACGGACGCGGGCACAGGTACGGGCACGGGCACGGGCACAGGCAGGGACACGGGCGCGGGCACCGGCACGGCACCTGGTGGCCGCGACGGAGGGCGGCGCCGGCACCGGGCGGCCGGTCAGCCCCCCGGCGCCGCCCCTCCCGCCACCCGGCGGGAGGGCACGCAGGCCGCCGCCGCGACCACCCCGGCCGCGCGACCCGCCACCTCCCTCCGCTTCGGCTACGGCACCAACGGCCTGGCCGACCTCCGTCTCGACGACGCCCTCGCCCTGCTCGCCGACCTCGGCTACGACGGCGTCGGCCTGACCCTCGACCACATGCATCTCGATCCGCTCGCCCCCGACCTCGCTGCCCGCACCCGCCGCGTCGCGCGCCGCCTGGACGCGCTGGGGCTCGGCGTCACCGTGGAGACGGGCGCCCGCTACGTGCTCGATCCGCGCCGCAAACACGGCCCCTCCCTGCTGGACGCGGACCCGGACGACCGGGCCCGCCGCGTCGGCCTCCTCGTCCGGGCCGTCCGGGTGGCCGCCGACCTCGGGGCGCACGCCGTCCACTGCTTCAGCGGCACCCTCCCGGCGGGCACCGACGAGGACACGGCCTGGGAACGCCTCGCCGAGTCGCTCGCCCCCGTCCTGGACGCGGCCACCACGGCCGGCGTCCCGCTCGCCGTCGAGCCCGAACCGGGCCACCTCCTCGCCACCCTCGCCGACTTCCACCGCCTGCGCCGCGCCCTCGGCGACCCCGGCGCCCTCGGTCTGACCCTCGACATCGGCCACTGCCAGTGCCTCGAACCCCTCCCTCCCGCCGACTGCGTCCGCGCCGCCGCACCCTGGCTGCGGCACGTGCAGATCGAGGACATGCGGCGCGGCACCCACGAGCACCTCCCGTTCGGGGACGGCGAGATCGACTTCCCGCCCGTCCTCGCGGCCCTCGCCGCCACCGGCTACCGGGGCCTGACAGTCGTCGAACTGCCCCGCCACTCCCACGCGGGCCCCCGCTTCGCCGAACACTCCCTCCCCTTCCTCCGCCGCGCGGCCCGGGCCGCGGCCACCCCGCCACCGGTCACCACGCCCGGCCCCGCCACCGCGCCACCCGCGCCCACGGCACCTCCCGGCGCTCCCCGCGTGCCCGTCCCGCACACCGCCCCACCCCCCGGCGAGCCCTCCGCCACCCCCGAAGGGAGCAGCACCCCATGACCCGCCACCACACCACCCCGGCGGCACCCACGAGCCCCCGGGACACCCGGCACACCGCGGTGACCGAGCACGCCGGGCAACCCCACGGCGACGCCTGCGCCCCCGCCTCGCCGGCCGAACTGCGCCGCCACCTCACCGCCCGCCTCGGCGGAGCCGCCCGCGCCTGGCTCGACCAGGCCCTCGACGAGGCCGCCGCCCACCCCGGCCTGCACGGCCCCGTCTCGGTGTGGGAGCTGCGCCTGGCCGAGGCCGGCCGCCGCTGCGGCCCCGCCCGGGCCGACGCCGCCCGCGTGCTGATCCTGCACGCGGCCCGCGCCGACGCGGACGCCCTGGCCCGGGTCTACCACCAGGGCACCGCCGACGAACGCCGCGCGGTCCTGCGGGCTCTGCCCCTCCTCGTGCCCGGGCCCGAGGCGCTGCCCCTCGTCGAGGACGCCCTGCGCGCCAACGACACCCGGCTCCTCGCCGCCGCCCTGGGCCCGTACGCCGCCCGGCACCTGGCCCCCCACCCCTGGCGCCACGCCGTGCTGAAGTGCCTGTTCACCGGTGTCCCGGTCGACAACGTGGCGGACCTGGCCCGGCGCGCCCGGGGCGACGGCGAACTCGCCCGCATGCTGGGCGACTACGCCGCCGAGCGCACCGCGGCCGGCCGTGCCGTCCCCGATGACCTGTACCGCGTCCTGGCCCTGACCGGGTCCCCGACCTCCTCGCACAGCACGGACCGCCCCCACGGCAAGGAGTCCTGATGCGCATCTTCGACCCCCACATCCACATGACGTCGCGGACCACCGACGACTACGAGGCCATGTACGCAGCGGGCGTCCGCGCCGTCGTCGAGCCCGCCTTCTGGCTGGGCCAGCCCCGTACCTCGCCCGCCTCCTTCCTGGACTACTTCGACTCCCTCCTCGGCTGGGAGCCCTTCCGCGCCGCCCAGTACGGCATCGCCCACCACTGCACCCTGGCCCTGAACCCCAAGGAGGCCAACGACCCGCGCTGCGTCCCCGTCCTGGACGAACTGCCCCGGTACCTCGTCAAGGACCACGTCGTCGCCGTCGGGGAGATCGGCTACGACTCCATGACCCCGGCCGAGGACGCGGCGCTCGCCGCCCAGCTGCAGCTCGCCGCCGACCACGGCCTGCCCGCGCTGGTGCACACCCCGCACCGCGACAAGCTCGCCGGTCTGCGCCGCACCCTCGACGTCGTCCGGGAGTCCGCCCTGCCCCTCGAACGCGTCCTGGTCGACCACCTCAACGAGACCACCGTCGAGGAGGCCAAGGACAGCGGCTGCTGGCTGGGCTTCTCCGTGTACCCGGACACCAAGATGGACGAGGAGCGGATGGTGGCGATCCTGCGCGCCTACGGGCCCGAGCGGGTCCTGGTCAACTCCGCCGCCGACTGGGGCAGGAGCGACCCCCTCAAGACCCGCAAGGTCGGCGACCTGATGCTGGCCGAGGGCTTCGACGAGGACGACGTGGACCTGGTCCTGTGGCGCAACCCCGTCGCCTTCTACGGACTCAGCGGCCGCCTCGACCTCGACGTCACCGCCACGCCGGCCACCCACGAGGGCAACTCCGTCCTGCGCGGCGCGCCACGGGACGACGGCCACGAGCCCGCCGGCGTCCCCGCCGCGGGGGTCTGAACCATGCGCTTCCGCCACCCCGACGGCTCCACCGTCCACCTCGCCTACTGCACCAACGTCCACCCCGCCGAAACGCTGGACGGTGTCCTCGCCCAGCTCCGCGACCACTGCGAGCCGGTCCGCCGCCGCCTGGGCCGCGACCGCCTCGGCATCGGGCTGTGGCTCGCCCGCGACGCCGCCCGCGCCCTCGTCACCGACCCGTCCGCCCTGCGCGGCCTGCGCGGCGAACTGGAGCGGCGCGGCCTGGAGGTCGTCACCCTCAACGGCTTCCCCTACGAGGGCTTCGGCGCCGAAGAGGTCAAGTACCGCGTGTACAAGCCGGACTGGGCCGACCCCGAGCGCCTCGACCACACCACCGCCCTGGCCCGCGTCCTCGCCGCGCTGCTCCCCGACGACATCCTCGACGGCAGCATCTCCACCCTCCCCCTCGCCTGGCGCACCGTCCTCCCGCAGGACCCCGGCACCGCCGCGGACCGGGGGGCCCGCATCGCCGAGCGCGTCGCCACGGCCCGCGCCGCCCTGCGCACCCTCGCCGAACGCCTCGACGCGCTCCAGGACCTGACCGGCCGCTCCATCCGCATCGGCCTGGAGCCGGAACCCGGCTGCGTCGTCGAGACCACCCGCGACGCCATCGCCCCGCTGACCTCGATCGGCCACGACCGCATCGGCATCTGCGTCGACACCTGCCACCTCGCCACCTCCTTCGAAGACCCGCACACCGCTCTCGACGCCCTCGCCGAGGCCGGCGTCACCGTCGTCAAGTCCCAGCTCTCGGCCGCCCTGCACGCCGAGCACCCCCGTCTGCCGGAGGTCCGCGAGGCCCTCGCCGCCTTCGCCGAGCCCCGTTTCCTGCACCAGACCCGCGCCTCCTCCTCCGCGCCGCCTGCGAGCGGGGAGGTACCCGGCGCCGCCGGACCGCGCGGCACCGACGACCTCGACGAGGCGCTGAAGGGCGACGCCCTGCCCGACTCGGCACCTTGGCGCGCCCACTTCCACGTCCCGCTGCACGCGCCCCCCGCCGAGCCCCTCACCTCCACGCTCCCCGTCCTGAAGGCCGCGCTGACCCGGCTCGTCGGCGGCCCGCGCCCGCTCACCCGCCACCTGGAGGTCGAGACCTACACCTGGCAGGCCCTCCCGCCCGAGCTGCGGCCCCGCGCCCGCGCCCAGCTCGCCGACGGCATCGCCGCCGAACTCGCCCTCGCCCGCGACCTGCTGACCGACCTCGGCCTGAAGGAACTGCCATGAGCACCCACGCAGCGGCCACGGGCACCCCCCGGGACGGCCGGGCCCCCACCCCGCTCCTCGTCCTCGACGTCGTCGGCCTCACCCCCCGCCTCCTCGACCACATGCCCCACCTCAAGGCGCTCGGGCAGTCCGGCTCCCGCGCGCCCCTGGGCACCGTCCTGCCCGCCGTCACCTGCGCCGCCCAGTCCACCTTCCTCACCGGCACCCTCCCCTCGGAGCACGGCATCGTCGGCAACGGCTGGTACTTCCGTGAACTCGGCGAGGTCCTGCTGTGGCGCCAGCACAACGGACTCGTCGCCGGGGACAAGCTCTGGGACGCCGCCCGCCGCGCGCACCCCGGCTACACGGTCGCCAACATCTGCTGGTGGTACGCCATGGGCGCCGACACCGACATCACCGTCACCCCCCGCCCCGTCTACTACGCCGACGGCCGCAAGGAACCCGACTGCTACACCCGGCCTGCCGACCTGCACGACGAACTCACCGAGAAGTTCGGCACGTTCCCCCTCTTCCACTTCTGGGGGCCGGGCGCGGACCTGGTCTCCAGCCGCTGGATCATCGACGCGACCCGCCACGTCCTGCGCACCCGGCGCCCCGACCTGACCCTGTGCTACCTCCCCCACCTCGACTACGACCTGCAGCGCTTCGGCCCCGACGACCCGCGCTCCCTCAAGGCGGCCGCCGACCTGGACGCCGTCCTGGCCCCGCTCCTGGACGACGCCCGCGCCGAGGGCCGTACCGTCGTCGCGCTGTCCGAGTACGGCATCACCCCGGTGCGGCGGCCCGTCGACGTCAACCGGGCCCTGCGGCGCGCCGGCCTGCTGGAGGTGCACACCCAGGACGGCATGGAGTACCTGGACCCGATGGCGTCCAGGGCGTTCGCGGTGGCCGACCACCAGATCGCCCACGTCTACGTCCGCGACCCCGGGGACCTCGACGCCGCCCGGGCCGCTCTGGACGGACTGCCCGGCATCGAGCGACTCCTGGACGACGAGGGCAAGAAGACCCACCACCTCGACCATCCACGGGCCGGCGAACTCGTCGCCGTCGCGGAGCCGGACGCCTGGTTCACGTACTACTACTGGCTCGACGACGCCCGCGCGCCCGACTTCGCACGGCTCGTCGACATCCACCGCAAACCCGGCTACGACCCGGTCGAACTGTTCATGGATCCCCTCGACCCCTACGTCAAGGTCAAGGCGGCGGCCGCGCTGGCCCGCAAGAAACTCGGCATGCGCTACCGCATGGCGGTCGTGCCGCTGGACCCCTCGCCTGTTCGCGGCAGCCACGGCCGTCTTCCCGCGAGCGACGACGACGGTCCGCTCCTCATCTGCTCCACCCCCCGCGCCGTCGGCGACCGCGTCGCGGCCACCGACGTGAAGTCACTCCTGCTCCGTCTCGCCGGACTCGCCTGACCGAACGGCCACGACCGGCACGGACCGGCCCGCACCGCAGGCCCGCACCGGCTTTCTGCCTCCGACTGGTCCCAAGTGAAGCACTCACCACTGACAACGCCGTCCGACACCGAGGAGTTCCAGGCATGAGCCGCATCCCCCAGCCCGACCCCGAACTCACCCACCGCCTCACCAGACGGGGCATGCTCGGTGTGGCCGCCGGAGCCACCGCCGCCGCCCTGCTCGGCGCCGCGGCGACCCCCGCGACCGCGGTCCCCACGACCCCCGCCCCCGCCCCCGCTCCCGGCTCCGCGGGCCGCGGCCGGCCCGTCCTGCCGCCCGGCCGGCTCGGCATCCAGCTGTACAGCCTGCGCGACAAGGTCTCCACCCTCGGCTTCGCCCCCGTCTTCGCCGAACTCGAGAAGTACGGCTACGACGAGGTCGAGTTCGCCGGCTACACCCAGGGCTCGGCGGGCCCCATCACCCTCGCCCAGCTCAGACGGCTGGCGAGGAACCACGGTCTGAAGCCGATCGGCAGCCACGTCGGCTACTACTCCGACGACCCGAACGCCTACACCTTCGCCCAGAACCTCACCAAGGTCCTCGACGACGCGGAGGCGCTCGGCCTGAAGCACATCGGCACGGCCGCCGGCCCGTTCCGCTACGGCTCCACCGTCGACGCGTGGAAGCGCGCCGCCGAGGACTTCAACACCTACGGCGCGGCGGCCAGGGCGCGCGGCATCAAGTTCTACCAGCACAACCACTCCGAGGAATTCTCCTTCGCCGCCGACGACCCCGGGGTCCGGCTCTACGACGTCCTGCTCGCCGAGACCGACCCCGACCTCGTCTACCTGGAGATGGACATCTACTGGGCGTACGTCGGCCAGTTCCGCTTCTCCAGGCGGCCGGACGGCACGCCCGCGCCCTTCGAACCCCTCGACTACGTCCTCGCGCAGCCGCACCGCTATCCGCTGTTCCACGTGAAGGACGGCGAGAGCGATCCGTCGAACCCGTACGGCTACCGCATGGTCGACGTCGGCGACGGTGACATCGACTACCGGCGCTTCATCTCCGCCGTGACCCGGCTGCGCGGCGAGCGCACGGCCCACCACTGGCAGGCCGAACACGACGATCCCGGCGACTCCTTCACGTTCGCCCGCCGCTCCAGCGCGCACCTGCACTCGCTCCGCGAGAAGTGCTGAGACCCCACCGGACACCTCACCGGACACCCCGCAGGACACCTCACCGGACACCCCGCAGGACCCCGGGAGGCCCTCCCCGCACCCGGGGAGGGCCTCCCGTCACGCCGCGCGGCCGCCGGCCCGGCTCCCTACGCAGTCTCCTCGCCGAGCGGATGCGGGTTGGGGACCACGTGCCGGGGCCCCGGCCTGCCCGGCGCCTTCAGGAACAGCGCGAGCACCGCGCAGGCCAGCCCGGTGCAGCCCGCCAGGACGAACGCCCCCTCGTAGTCCCAGGCGGCGACGACGACCGCGCCCAGGCCGGAGCCGACGAGCCCGGAGACCAGCTTGGAGCTGTAGACCATGCCGTAGTTGGCGGCGTTGTTGTTCTCCCCGAAGTAGTCCGCGGTCATGGCCGCGAACAGCGGGAAGATCGCCCCGCCGCCGAAGCCGGAGACCATGGAGCACAGCAGGAAGAACGGCATGCTGCCCGTCCGGCCGGAGACCAGCACGCCGAACTGGGCGGCGCCGAGCACCAGGCACACGATGACCAGTGTGCTGCGGCGGCCGCAGCGGTCGGAGATCCAGCCGATGACGCCGCGCCCGGTGCCGTTGACGATGGCCTTCAGGGACATCGCGGTGGCCACGATCCCGCCCGCGAACCCCATGTCCTTGCCGAACGGCACCTGGAAGGCGATGCCGAAGATGTTGATGCCGGCCGTGCACAGCAGGCAGAACCACATCATCCACAGGACGGGGGTGCGGGCGGCCTCCCCGGGGGTGTACTGCTTGACCGCCGGCGGGTTCTTCTCCAGTGCCCGGCGGATCCTGGGGTCGTCGGTCCGCCTGAGCGGGTCGACGTGCGCGGGCCACCAGTTCTTCGGCGGGTCCTTGAAGAACCAGCCGGCCGAGGCCACCACCAGGCAGAGCCCGGCCCCGGCCGAGACCAGCACGGTCCGGTAGTTGTCCAGGTCCATGTACGAGGTGAACAGGAACACGAAGGGCACGGACCCGTAGGCGAAGCCGCCGTTGACGAAGCCGGTCTTGCCGCCCTTGCGCTCCGGGTACCACTTGCCGACCATGTTGACGCAGGTCGCGTACACCAGACCGGCGCCGATGCCGCTGCACACGCCGAAGCCGAGGTAGGCGACGATCACGTGCGGCGCGTACGCCAGGGACAGATAGCCCACCAGGGTGCCGACCGCGCCGATCAGCATGGCCGTGCGGGCGGGCAGCCTGCCGCTCTCCCGCAGCTGTCCGGCCGGGAAGGCCACGGCCGCCTGGAAGAACACCCAGACGCCCATCAGCCAGAAGATGTGCCCGCTGCTCCACAGGTGGGCCGCGTGGAGGGTGTCCTCCGCCGACGTGAACGCGTACTCGGCGGAGCCGATGCCCATCATGCCCACCCAGGGCAGGAGGACCATCCACCTGCGCGGCCGGCCCATGACATCGATGTCGGTCTCGCCGATCCGGTACACGCGGCCGTTGCGGTCCGTCACCTCCCTGAAGGGGACGGACGTCGAGTGGTCGGTGGTCGTCATGTCACTCGGCCCCCCGCCCGTCTCCCGCTTCCGCGCCGGTGGAGGGGCCCTCGGCCCCCAGCCTCGACGCCGCCCGCGCCCAGCGGTACTTCGCGCCGAGCACGGCCACCGGTTTCTCGGTCGTGTACGGGTACGCCACGACCCCCCGCTCGAAGAGGTACCGGCACGCCTCCTCGACCTCGACGTCGCCCGCGAGCGACGCCACGACCGGCTTCTCGACGCCGCGCTCCCGGAACTCGGCCACCACCCGCGCGGTGAGCTCGGCGAAGACCAGGGGAGGCGTGACGATGGTGTGCCAGTAGCCGAGGACGAGCGCGTGGACGCGCGGGTCCTCCAGACCCAGCCGGATGGCCGCCTCGTACGTGGACGGGGGCTCGCCCCCGGTGATGTCCACCGGGTTGCCCGCGGCCCCGAAGGGCGGGATGAGCCTTTGGAAGGCCTCGTCCAGGTCCGGCGGGATCTCCATCAGGGTCAGGCCGTTGTCCGCGACCGCGTCCGACAGCAGGACACCGCTGCCGCCGGCCCCGGTGATGACCACGACGTTGTCGCCCCGCGGGGTGGGCAGCACCGGCAACGCGCGCGCGTACTCCAGCATGTCGTCCAGCCCGGGCGCCCGGACGACACCGGCCTGCCGGAGGATGTCGTCGTACACGGCGTCGTCGCCGGCCAGGGCGCCGGTGTGCGAGCCCGCGGCCCGGGCGCCCGCCGCCGTGCGGCCCGCCTTGAGCACCACGACCGGCTTCTTCGGCACGGTCGCCCGCGCGGCCCGCACGAAGGCCCGGCCGTCCTTGAGGTCCTCCAGGTGCATCGCGACGCACTCGGTGTGCGGGTCCTCGCCGAACCAGGTCAGCAGGTCGTCCTCGTCCAGGTCCGCCTTGTTGCCCAGGCCCACGATCGCCGACACGCCCGTCCCGGTGGTCCGCGCGAAGCCCAGGACCGCCATCCCGATGCCGCCGGACTGCGAGGTCAGCGCGACCCCGCCCTTGACGTCGTACGGAGTGCAGAACGTGGCGCACAGGTCCTGCCACGTCGAGTAGTAGCCGTAGATGTTCGGCCCGAGCAGCCGGATGCCGTGCCGTTCGGCGATCGCCACGATCTCGGCCTGGAGCTCGTGCTCGCCGGTCTCCGCGAACCCGGAGGGGATCAGCACGGCGTTGGGGATGTTCTTGCGGCCCACCTCCTCCAGGGCCCGGGCCACGGACCTGGCGGGGATCGCGAAGACCGCCACGTCCACCTCGCCGGGAACGTCGGTGACGCTCTTGTACGCCTTGCGGCCCAGGATGTCGTCGGCCCTGGGGTTCACCGGATGGATGTCACCGGCGAAGCCGCCGTCGACGAGGTTGCGCATGACCGAGTTGCCGATCTTGCCCCGCTCGGCGGAGGCGCCGATCACGGCCACCGACGCGGGCCGCATCAGGCGGCGCATCGAGATGAGGATCTCCTCGCGCGTGTACGTGCGGCGGGGCGGCGGCTGCGACTCGGCCAGGATCACCCGGACGTCGGCGGCGACCGCGCCGCCGGCCGTCGCGACGACCGGGTTGAGGTCCACCTCGGCGATCTCCGGGAAGTCCGTGACGAGCCGGGATACCCGGCGGATCTGCTCGGCGAGGGCCCACCGGTCCACGCCGGCCCGTCCGCGCACCCCGCACAGGACCTCCGCCGACCGGATCGAGTCCAGCATGGACAGGGCCTCGTCCGCGTCCACGGGAGCCAGCCGGAAGGTGACGTCCTTGAGGACCTCGACGAGCACCCCGCCGAGCCCGAAGGCCACCACCTTCCCGAAGGCCGGGTCCGTCACCGCGCCGACGATGACCTCCTGCCCCGGGGGCAGCAGTTCCTGGATCTGGACGCCCTCGACGCGGGCCCGGGGGTCGTAGGCGCGCGCGTTCTCCACGACGGTGCGGAACGCGGCCCGCACGTCCGCGGCGCCCTCGACGCCGACGACCACTCCGCCGGCGTCGGTCTTGTGCAGGATGTCCGGCGAGACGATCTTCATCACGACGGGCCCGCCGAACCGTGCCGCGCACGCCACGGCCTCCTCGACGTCCCGTGCCAGTTCCTCGCCCGGTACGGCGATCCCGTACGCGTCGGCGAGCACCTTGCCCTCGGGCGCGGTCAGCGCCGTCCGGCCGTCGGCCCGCACGGAGTCGAGGAGCGCGCGCACCCTGAGCACCCGGTCTTCGGCCGTCACCTCAGATCACCCCGTTCGACTTGAGCAGGCGCAGTTCCTCGTCGTCGAGACCGAGTTCGCCGACGAAGACTTCCTCGTTGTGCTCGCCGAGCAGCGGTGAGGCGGTCACCTCGACGGGGGAGTCGGAGAGCTTCAGCGGGCTGCCGACGGTCACGAACTCGCCGCGCTCGGGGTGCGGGACGCGTACGACCATCTCGTTGGCGGCCAGCGACCGGTCCTCGATGATCTCCTTGGTGGACAGGATCGGCCCGCACGGGATGCCGTGCGCGTTGAGCCGCTCCAGCACCTCCCACTTGGGCAGGGTGGAGGACCACTCCTCGATCAGCTGGAACATCTTGCCGAGCTTGGGCAGCCGGGCCTGGGGCGTCGCCCACTCGGGGTCGTCGGCGAGTTCGGGCCGGCCGACGAGCTCGCTGATCGGCTTCCAGCCGGCGGGCTGCACGATGACGTACACGTAGTCGTTCGGACCGCCCGGCGCGCACTTGACCGCCCAGCCCGGCTGACCGCCGCCCGAGGCGTTGCCGGAGCGGGGAACCTCGTCGCCGAAGTCCTCGTTGGGGTATTCGGCGAGCGGGCCGTGCGCCAGGCGCTGCTGGTCGCGCAGCTTCACCCGGCAGAGGTTGAGCACCGCGTGCTGCATGGCCACGTTCACCCGCTGCCCGCGCCCGGTGCGCTCCCGCTGGTACAGCGCCGCGAGGATGCCCGCCACGGCGTGCACGCCCGTGCCCGAGTCCCCGATCTGGGCCCCCGTCGCCAGCGGCGGCCCGTCCTCGAAACCAGTGGTCGACATCGACCCGCCCATGGCCTGCGCGACGACCTCGTACGCCTTGAAGCCGGTGTACGGGCCGTCCCCGAACCCCTTGATGGAGGCGTAGACGATCCGTGGATTGATCTCCTTGACGCGGTCCCAGGTGAACCCCATCCGGTCGACCGCGCCCGGTCCGAAGTTCTCGACCATGACGTCCGAGCGCCGGATCAGTTCGGTGAGGAGTTCCTTGCCGCGCTCGGTCTTGGTGTTGAGGGTGATGCTCCGCTTGTTGCAGTTGAGCATCGTGAAGTAGAGGGAGTCGACGTCCGGGAGGTCGCGCAGCTGCCTGCGGGTGATGTCACCGGTCGGCGCCTCCAGCTTGACGACGTCCGCGCCGAGCCACGCCAGCAACTGGGTGGCGGAGGGCCCGGACTGGACGTGCGTCATGTCCAGGACGCGGATGCCGTCGAGAGCCTTGGTCGGGGGCTGGGTCATGCCAAGCGCTCCTCACTTGTACATGGTCTGGTTCATGGTTCCGGGGGCGTACGCGTCCGGGTCGACCCAGACGTTGATCAGCGACGGCTTCCCGGACTCGCGGGCCCGGCGCAGCGCGGGGCCGATGTCGGCGGGGTCGCGGACCTCCTCGCCGTGGCCGCCCAGCATCCGGGCGAACTCGTCGTAGCGGACATCGCCGAGGGTGTTGCCGACCCGCTCGCGCTCCTTGCCGTACTTGGCGGCCTGGCCGTAGCGGATCTGGTTCATGGAGGAGTTGTTGCCGACGACGCCGACGAAGGGGAGGTCGTAGCGGACGAGGGTCTCGAAGTCCCAGCCGGTGAGGGAGAAGGCGCCGTCGCCGAAGAGGGCGACGACCTCCTTGTCGGGCCGGGCCTGTTTGGCGGCGAGCACGAAGGGGACGCCGACGCCGAGCGTGCCGAGCGGGCCCGGGTCCATCCAGTGCCCGGGCGACTTGGGCTGCACGACCTGCCCGGAGAAGGTGACGATGTCGCCGCCGTCGCCGATGTAGACCGAGTCCTCGGTGAGGAAGTCGTTGATCTCGCTGACCAGTCGGTAGGGATGGATGGGCGAGGCGTCCGAGCGCAGCTGGGGCAGTCGCTTGTCCAGGGCGCCCTGTTCGGCCGCGCGCAGTTCGTCCAGCCACTCCTTGCGCCGGGCGGCACCGGTGTCGGCACGGCCGGAGGCCGCCTCGGCCACCGACTTCAGCACCAGGCCGGCGTCGCCCACGATGCCGAGGTCGATGTCGCGGTTCCTGCCGACGGTCCGGTAGTCGAGGTCGATCTGCACGACCGTCGCCGTCGGTGACAGCCGTCTGCCGTAGCCCATGCGGAAGTCGAAGGGCGTGCCGACGACGACGATCACGTCGGCGTGGGAGAACGCGTACCGGCGGGAGAGCTGGAAGTGGTGCGGGTCGCCGGGCGGCAGCGTGCCGCGTCCCGCGCCGTTCATGTAGGCGGGGACGCCGAGGGCCCGCACGAGCTCGACGGCCGCGTCGGTGCCCCGGGTCGTCCACACCTGGCCGCCCAGCAGGATCGCGGGCTTCTCGGCGTGCACGAGCAGGTCGGCGAGTTTCTCGATCGCCTCCGGGTCCCCGGCCGACCGGGTGGAGGCGCGGTAGGCGCCGGGCCGCGGCACGCGTGCCTGGGCCACGGGCACCCTGGCGTCGAGGACGTCGCGCGGGATCTCCAGGAAGGAGGGGCCGGGCGCGCCGTGGAAGCACTCGCGGAACGCCATCGACACCATGTCCGCCACGCGCGCCGTGTGCGGCACGGTGGCCGCGAACTTGGTGATCGGCGTCATCATGTCGACGTGCGGCAGGTCCTGCAGGGACCCCATCTTGTGCTGGGCGAGGGCTCCTTGGCCGCCGATCAGCAGCATCGGGGACTCCGCGCGGAAGGCGTTGGCGACACCGGTGACGGCGTCGGTCGTCCCCGGTCCGGCGGTCACGACGGCGCAGCCCGGCTTGCCGGTGACGCGCGCGTAGCCGTCGGCGGCGTGGGCGGCGACCTGCTCGTGGCGGACGTCGACGACCTCGATGCCCTCGTCCACGCAGCCGTCGTAGATGTCGATGATGTGGCCGCCGCACAGCGTGTAGATGCGGTCGACCCCCTCGGCCTTGAGGGCTCTGGCGACGAGATGACCACCGGAGACGGCGTCCTGGGTGTCCTCGGGCATGGCGAAGTCCGTCCCTTCGTAGGGGAGTGGGAACGCTCTCGCGGTACATTGCATACAGTCGACGAATACTGTATGGAGCTTGTTATCCCGCATCCGAGGGCCGGTGTCCAGGGGTGCCCGGCACTTTCCGGTCACCGAGGCGGCCGGGCGGCCGGGCGGCCGGCGCGGACCGCCGACGGAGCACGCCGGTCCGCCGACGGGACCGCCGACGGAGCACGCCGGTCCGCCGACGGGACCGCCGACGGGACCGGCGACGGAGCGGCGACCGCCGGTGGCGACCGGTGGCGATCGGTGACGGTCCGGTCGCGGGACGGCGGCCGGATCATCACCGGAGGTGACGGCGCCGGGCCGCTGTGTCGCACGGCCCGCGCAGGGCTCCGGCGGACGGAAACGCAGGTGAAAGGCGCTCCGAAACCTTGGTATGGTTGTCCGTGTCGCCGCGGGGAACAGCCCCGGCACGGCGGCGGACACCTGGTCCGGGTGGCGGAATGGCAGACGCGCTAGCTTGAGGTGCTAGTGCCCTTTATCGGGCGTGGGGGTTCAAGTCCCCCCTCGGACACAGAGAAGACGAAGATCGAGAACTAGTGCGGGTCGAGGACTGCCTCGGCCCGCACAGTCGTATGCCCGCACCCCGGCCGCACGCCGAGGCCACGGCCCGGGGGCGACCGGCGGCGGGGAAAATGCCGTGCCGGCGGCCTGCCCGGTTCCCTACACTCGCCCCACACCACGCGCCGCCCGGCAGGGCGGCGCGTCGTCCCGACGAGTGAGGGGAGCCGGCCGTGCGAGACCGCACCGCTATCGTCGTTCCCCGCTCCCGGTACGAGGTGATCCTCGTGTCCTCGTCCGTCCGGTGCCCGCTGCGCGGTCGGCACCGGATGCCGTGACGAGCGTCCGACACGCCCTCCTGCCCACCTTCCGGCGCTCCCTCGCCGGGCGGTACCCCGCCCGCCGACGGTCCGGCAGGTCCGCACGTCGTCGTCCCGTCCGGCCGATCGCGCCGTCCCGTTCCGGATGTCACCGAAAGGCCAAGGGCCGTGCGCACCGCACTCGAACGCCACCTCGCCAACCCGCTCTCCACCCTCCGCAACCTGGGCGTCCTCGCCCACGTCGACGCCGGCAAGACGACCGTCACCGAGCGGATCCTGTACGCCACCGGGACCACGCACAAGCGGGGCGAGGTCCACGACGGCACGACCGTCACCGACTTCGACCCGCAGGAGCGGGACCGGGGCATCACCATCTTTGCCGCGGCGGTGAGCTGCGCCTGGGACGGGCACCGGATCAACCTCATCGACACCCCGGGGCACGTCGACTTCGCCGACGAGGTGGAGCGCGCGCTGCGGGTGCTCGACGGCGCGGTCGCGGTGTTCGACGCGGTCGCGGGTGTCGAGCCGCAGAGCGAGTCGGTGTGGCGGCAGGCCGACCGGCACGGCGTGCCGAGGATCGCGTTCGTCAACAAGATGGACCGGGCCGGTGCCGACCTGGACGCGGCGGTCGCGTCGATCCGCGAACGCCTGCACCCGGCGCCGCTGCTCGTGCAGCTGCCGATCGGTACGGAGGACGGCTTCACGGGCGTCGTCGACCTGCTGCGCATGCGGGCACGGACCTGGGCCGACGGCGGCGACGAGGCCGCCGAGGGGCCGGTGCCGGACGCCCTGCGCGACGAGGCGGCACGGCGCCGCGGGCAGCTGGAGGAGGCCGTGGCCGGGCTCCACCCGGGCGCGCTGGAGGAGTACTGCGCCACCGGCAC
Organism: Streptomyces sp. NPDC052701; assembly: GCF_040678355.1. Taxonomy (NCBI): domain Bacteria; kingdom Bacillati; phylum Actinomycetota; class Actinomycetes; order Kitasatosporales; family Streptomycetaceae; genus Streptomyces; species Streptomyces sp. NPDC052701. The sequence continues at coordinate 16,796 of NZ_JBFATO010000021.1, read as the reverse complement.
GCTCACCGCGCGGCGGCTCGCCGGCGCGCTGCGGGACCTGACGCACAGCGGCGACGGCGTGGTCGTGCTGTGCGGCTCGGCCTACCGCAACCGCGGCATCGAGCCGCTGCTGGACGCCGTCGTGGCCTACCTGCCGTCGCCGCTCGACGTACCGGCGGTGCGCGGCACCCGCGACGGCGGCGCGCAGGAGGAGCGGGCCGCCGATCCCTCGGCACCGCTGGCGGCGCTGGCGTTCAAGGTGAGCGCCACCCCGACGGGACGGCTGACGTACCTGCGGGTGTACTCGGGAACGATCGAGAGGGGAGACGCGGTGTGGGACACGGGCGCGCGGCGCACCGAGCGGATCGGCCGGATCCTGCGGGTGCGGGCGGACCGGCACGTCCCGCTGGAACGCGCCGTCGCCGGGGACATCGTGGCCGTGGTGGGCCTGAAGACCGCCCGCGCGGGCTCGACCCTGTGCGCGCCGGACGCGCCGCTCGTCCTGGAACCCCCGGGCGTGGCCGACCCGGTGGTCTCCGTCGCGGTCGAGGCGCGCCGGGGCGCCGACACCGGCCGGCTGGCCTCCGCGCTGGCCCGGCTGGCGGAGGAGGACCCCTCACTGGTGGTGCGGACCGACCCGGAGACCGGCCAGACGGTGCTGTCCGGCATGGGGGAGCTGCACCTGGAGGTCGCGGTGGAGAGGGTCCGCCGCGAGCAGGGGATCGAGGTCGGCGTCGGCCGGCCGCGGGTCGGCCACCGGGAGACCGTCGGACGCGGGGTGCGCGGGTTCGTGTACCGGCACGTCAAGCAGGACGGCGGTGCCGGGCAGTTCGCCCACGTCGTCCTGGACGTCGAACCCCTGGACGCCGACGCGGGTTTCGTGTTCCGCTCGGCCGTCGTCGGCGGGCGCGTGCCGCAGGAGTACGTCCGGGCGGTCGAGGCCGGCTGCCGGGACGCCCTCGCCGAGGGTCCCCTCGGCGGGCACCCGGTGACCGGGCTGCGCGTCACGCTCACCGACGGGGCGACCCACGTGAAGGACTCCTCGGAGACCGCCTTCCGCACGGCCGGCCGGCTCGGCCTGCGCGAGGCGCTGCGCGCCTGCGCGATGGTCCTGCTGGAACCGGTCGCCGAGGTCACGGTCACCGTCCCCGAGGACGCGGTGGGCGGCGTGCTCGCAGACCTCGCCGCACGGCGCGGCCGGGTCACCGGCTCGGCCGCCCGGGCCGGTGCCGCGGTCGTCACGGCCACCGTGCCACTGGCCGAACTGTTCGGCTATGCGACGAGGTTGCGCAGCCGCACCCAGGGCCGCGGCACCTTCACCGCCCGGCCCACGGGCCATGCCCCGGCGCCGGCGCTGGCTTCGGTACCGGCCCCGGCGTCCGCGCGGTAGCGCGGGGGCGGCCCTCCCTTCGCGGGAGGGCCGCCCCCGGCCTTCGCGCCGCGGCGCGGGTGGCGGTTCACCCGCGGGTGGCGGTTCACCCGCGGACGGCGGTCAGGGGTACGACACCACCGTCGACGGCACGGTGCTGGTCCCCGACGTCGGCGCCCCGGTGTCGTTGATGACGCGCTCGTACTGGCCGTTGCCGCCGAGCGAGACGACCAGCAGGTGGTGGAAGCGCACGCCCGGCCTGACCGGGGCGGCGAATCCGTGGTGCTGCACGATCGTGGGGTCGACGTTGTAGTAGCAGTAGCTGCCCAGGCCCCAGCCCTCGTGCGTGGTCACGTGGTCGCCGACCTTGTAGGCGGCGTACCCCTTGACCGAGCCGTTCTGGATGGCGGCCTGGTTCGGGGCGTCGTACGCCTTCTCGTTCTGGAAGAAGACCGTGCGGCCCCGCTCGCCGTTCCACTGCACGTCGTACTTGTTGAAGTGCTCCACGAACAGGCCCGTCGCCAGCACGTCGGAGCCGTTGACGACCAGGCCGTAGTCGGCCCGGTTGGTCTCCCAGCCCACGCCCTCGCCGTGGTCGGCGCGCCAGATCCAGGTGTGGTCGATGATCGTGTGGCGGCTGTTGACGACCATGCTGGTCGTCGCCTTGCCGGGGCCGGCCCCGCCGATGCGGATGAACACGTCCTGGACGGTGGTGGGGTTGGCGGAGTGGTCCCGGGACGCGCCCGCCGGGCCGACCTCCAGCAGGGTCGGCGAGTTGACCGGGCCGGCGTCGATGAGGAAGCCGGCCAGCCGTACGCCGTCGACGTCGGCGACCTTCAGAGCGGTGACGCCGTTGTCGGGGATGATCGTGGCGTACCCCAGGCCGAGGACCACGGTGTCGGCGCGGTTGACGCGGATCGGCTGGTCGACGTGGTAGATGCCGGGCGTCAGCAGCAGGTGCAGGCCCTGGTCGAGCGCCTGGTTGAGGGTGGCCGCCGAGACGCCGGGACGGGCGACGTAGAAGCGGGACAGCGGCAGCGAGGTGCCGCGCGGGGTGCCGTTGCCCCAGGTCACGCCCCGGGCATTGGTCCGCTTCTCCGGCAGGAACACGCGGAACTCGTCGCCGACGACGTACAGGAACGGCTTCTCCCGGGAGACGGGCGTCGTCTGGAGCGTGGTGTACGGCGGGTTGGGGAAGCTCTGCGCGGGCGCGCCCTCGACGCCGGAGAACACCATGTTCCACACGCCGTTGAGCCAGCTGCCGATCGCGCTGTCCCGGGTGTACCACTGCTGCTGCGAGTACGGGCCCACCTGGCCGTCGATGCGGCTGTCGGCGATGTAACCGCCGCTCGCCCAGCCGTAGCCGGTGGGGGCGAGGTTGAGGCCGCCGCGCACGTGCATGCGGCGGAAGGGGGCGGCCTGGGAGACGGCCCAGCGGTTGGTGCCGTTCGCCGGGACCAGGGCGAGGTTCTCCGCCGAACGCCAGAAGTTCTGCGTGGCGTTGCCCTCGAACCAGCCGGCGTCCACCGTCACATCGCCGTTGATCGTGGTGTCGTCGGGGGACAGGCCGAGGCCGGCGATGGAGGTGTAGAAGCCGATCTGGGCGTTGAGGCCGTGGTACGTGCCCGGCTTGAACAGCAGGGCGTAGCGGCCGGTGCCGAACTGGGCCGACTCCTGCCGGGCGAACACCTCGTCCAGCCTGGCCTGGATGCCGGGCGTGGACGGGTCGAACACGAGGACGTTGGGGCCGAGGTCGCCACCGCCCTGCAGGCGGCGCGGCCCGCCGCGCGTCGCCGGGGCGGCGGAGGCGGAGGAGGGCAGGGCCGCCAGCACGGGGGCGGCGGCCGCGGCGCCCAGGACGGCTCGGCGGCCGATCGCGGGCAGGCGGGGGGAAGGGGAGTCGGTGGACATGGGGCGGCTCTCCTGCTTCAGGAAGTGAACGAGGTGGGGGAGGTGGGAGCGCTCTCTCGCCGCTGAATAGTTCATCCCCGCAACTGATGAGTCAAGGGGTGCGGCGAGAGTTGGGGGAGTGCGTCGAAACCCTTGACGCGTGGCCGGGACGCCGCTTAACTCACGTCCTAAATTAAGCCATGAGTCACCTCGCCGAAAGGCGTACCGGCGGATGCGGGTACGGGAGCCCGCGTCCCCCCGTTCCCAGACCCCGGCCGTGCCGCCGGGTCTGGTCCGGCATGTCATGAGCACGGCTAGCAAGGCAGGAAAACCCCACACCCGGCCCCGGCACCCCCAACCTCCCCGAGGAGAGCCGCATGCCATCCCGTACTCCCCGCACGCCCGGCACCCCCCGGACGTCCCGCACTCCCCGCAGATCCCGCACCCTGCTGACGGCCCTGGCCACAGCCGCCCTGATGTCGGCGATGCCCGCGTTCGCAGCGCCCGCTCCGCAGACCACCGCCGCCGCGGCCGCCTGGGACACCGACCTGGCCGCGGCCGCCCTCACCGCGAACCCGGCCGCCGTCACGGCCTCCGGCAGCGAGAGCGCCGCCACCGCCCCCGGCCTCGCCTTCGACGGCAACGGCACCACCCGCTGGTCCAGCAACTTTGCCGACGACGCCTGGATCCGCGTCGACCTCGGCTCCACCGTGCGCATCCACCGGGTCGTCCTCGACTGGGAGGCGGCGTACGGCAAGAGGTACGTCCTGGAGGTCTCGAGGAACGGCACCGACTGGACGCCCTTCCACACGGAGACCGACGGCACGGGCGGCACGGTCACGGCGCACACCTACCCCCAGGAGGTCACCGGCCGCTACGTCCGCATGCGCGGCGTGCAGCGCGCCACCCCCTACGGCTACTCCCTCTACTCCTTCCGCGTCTACGGCGGCGAACCGGCCCCGGCGTCCACGACCCGCACCAACCTCGCCCTGAACCACCCGGCGTTCTCGAACTACTACCAGCACGCGGGCAACTCCCCGGCGTTCGTGACGGACGGCGGCCGGCCCGCCAACCTCAAGGACGACGCGACACGCTGGTCCAGCGACTGGAACGCCGACCGCTGGGTGTCGGTGGACCTCGGCGCGACGTCCACGATCGACACGGTGGACCTGTACTGGGAGGCGGCGTACGCCGTCGACTACGAACTGCAGGTGTCCGACGACAACCGCACCTGGCGCACGGTGTACCGCCCCTCGGCGAGCGAGGTCGCCGCCCGCCGGGCGAACGTGAAGTCCCCGGCGGAAGCGACGGGAGTCCACGACTCCGTCCGGCTCCCGCAGCCGGCGCAGGGACGCTACGTCCGCATGCTCGGCAAGGAACGCCGCTCCTTCTACAACCCGGCCCCCGCCACGGCCCAGTTCGGCTACTCCCTCTACGAGTTCGAGGTCTGGGGCACCGGCGGCAGCGCCTCGGCCGCCTACCCGGCCCTCCCCGCCGACCAGCCGGGCACCTACCGCACCACCTTCTTCGACGACTTCACCACCTCCGCGCTCGACCGCTCCAAGTGGCGGGTGGTGCGCACCGGCACGGAGATGGGCTCGGTCAACGGCGAGGCGCAGGCGTACGTCGACTCCCCGGACACCATCCGCACGGAGAACGGCAACCTGGTCCTGACACCCAGGTACTGCAAGGGCTGCACCCGGGCGGGCGGCGGCACCTACGACTTCACGTCCGGCCGCATCGACACCCACACGAAGTTCGACTTCACCTACGGCCGGGTCAGCGCCCGCATGAAACTCCCCGTCGGCGACGGCTTCTGGCCCGCCTTCTGGCTGCTGGGCAGCGACGTCGACAACCCGTCGGTCGGCTGGCCGTCCTCCGGCGAGACCGACATCATGGAGAACATCGGCTACGCGGACTGGACGAGCACCGCCCTGCACGGCCCCGGCTACTCCGCCGACGGCAACATCGGCGCCCGCCAGACCTACCCCAACGGCGGCCGGGCCGACCAGTGGCACACCTACGCGGTGGAGTGGACCCCGACGGCGATGCGCTTCTACGTCGACGACCGCCTGGTCCAGGAGACCACCCGCAACAAGCTGGAGTCGACCCGCGGCCAGTGGGTCTTCGACCACAACCAGTACGTGATCCTCAACTTCGCCCTCGGCGGCGCCTACCCGGCCGGCTGGAACAAGGTCACCAGCCCCTACTGGGGCCTGCCGCAGTCCAGCGTGGACCGGATCGCGGGCGGGGGAGTGCGGGCCGAGGTGGACTGGGTGCGGGTGGAGCAGAAGGGGTGAGCGCGCGGGCCACGGGCGATCCGGTCGCCCGTGGCCCGGTTCGACCCCGGCGACCCCTCGTACGGCTGCCGGCCCCAGCAGGTAATCTCGAGCACATCGTCAACGCGGCCCGACGGGCTTCCGCTCCGCCTCGGCGGAGTCTCGAAGGACATGCCCCCACCCGCACGAGTCACTTCGTGCTGCCTGGGGGAAGTTCTTGCTGTTCCGCGCGTCCGCGAAAACGGTCGCCGTCATGGCGCTCGACCGTTCGCTGTTCCTGCACCTCACCGACCAGTTCGCCCACATGCACGGCTACCGGCCCGGCGCCTCGGAGGTGCGCTCCTGGGAGCGCAGCATCCCCGTCCTGGCCGCGGCGCTCAACGACGCGGGACTGGGCGACGTGGAGGTCATGCTGGAGTACGCGCTCCCGCTGAACAGCAAGCGCGCGGACGTCGTGCTCGCCGGCGTGCACCCGGTCACGGGGGAGCCGTCGTACGTCGTGGTGGAGCTGAAGCAGTGGAGCCAGGCACTGCCTCACGAGGACGACCCCACCCTCTGTCACGTCGACGCCTACGCCCACCCGGTCCTCAACCCCGTCGAGCAGGTTCGCCGCTACTGCGACTACCTGGTCAACTTCAACGGGGCGGTGGCCGAACACGGGCACCGGGTCGACGGAGTGGCGTTCCTGCACAACGCCACGGAGTTCGGTGTGGCCGGTCTGCGGGAGATCGAGCGTGACGGCCGCGGGCTGCTCTTCACCGGAGACCGCCGCGGCGCCTTCCTCGACCATCTCCGTTCCAGGCTGAGCGACAAGCACTCCGGTGCCAAGGCCGCGGACGAACTGCTCGCGGGCGCCACGGTGCCGTCCAGGCAACTGATGTCGGTGGCCGCCGAGGAGGTCCGCGAGCGCCAGCAGTTCGTCCTGCTCGACGAGCAGCAGGTCGCCTACCGCATGGTGCTCAACGCGGTGGAGAAGGCCAAACGCGCCGACCGCAAGGAAGTCGTCATCGTCACCGGCGGTCCCGGCACCGGCAAGAGCGTGATCGCCCTGCAGTTGCTCGGTGAACTGTACCGGCGCGGGGTCTCGGCGCTGCACGCCACCGGCTCGCAGTCGTTCACCAGGACGATGCGGAAGGTCGCGGGCTCCCGGAAACGGGAGGTCCAGGACCTGTTCAAGTACTTCAACAGCTTCATGACCACCGAGAAGAACAGCCTGGACGCCCTGATCTGCGACGAGGCCCACCGTATCCGGGAGACCTCGGCCAACCGCTACACCCGCGCCGAGCACCGGACCGGCAGGGCCCAGATCGACGAACTCATCGACGTCGCCCACGTGCCCGTCTTCCTCCTCGACGAGCACCAGGTCGTGCGTCCGGGCGAGATGGGGACCGTGGCCGACATCAAGGCGGCGGCGGCCAAGCGGGACATTCCCTGCCACGTCGTCCCCCTGGACAGCCAGTTCCGCTGCGGCGGCAGCGACGCCTACCTGCGCTGGGTGGTCCGCCTCCTCGGCCTCGAACCCGGCGGACCGGTCGTCTGGGAACCCGACGGCCGCATGCAACTGCTGGTCGCCGACAGCCCGCAGGAGATGGAAACGCTCCTCGAAGCCCGCCGCGCCCAGGGCTACGGCGCCCGCATGTCCGCCGGCTACTGCTGGCGCTGGTCCCCGGAGCCCAAGCCCGGGGAACCACTGCCGCCCGATGTCGTCATCGGCGACTGGGCCCGTCCCTGGAACCTGCGCGGCGACCGCTCCGTCTCCGGCGCGCCCCCGGCCGCCCTGTGGGCCACCGACCCGGCGGGCTTCGGCCAGGTCGGCTGCGTCTACACCGCCCAGGGCTTCGAGTACGACTGGTCCGGCGTCATCATCGGCCCCGACCTGGTCTGGCGCGGCGACCGCTGGATCACGGACCGCACGGCGTCCAAGGACCCGGTGTTCAAGAAGTCCGTCCCGGACACCGACGTGGACCGCCTGATCCGGAACACCTACAAGGTCCTCCTGACCCGCGGCATGGTCGGCACGATCGTGTACTCGACGGACCCGGAGACGCGGGAGAAGCTGCGGGAACTGGCGGGTGGTCGGCTGGAGCGGCGACCTTCCACGGTTTGACCCGGGATCGGGACAGGTCCTCGCCACGATGCGCGTGTTCCAGCCATGATGGCCGCGCTTCGGGCCGACAACGGCGCCGCCGCCTTCCACCGGGCGGCCGTCTCCTTAAGATCACGGGTACTGATCGCGGCCCGACGGGCTTCCTCACGAGGACATGCCCCCACCCGCACGAGTCACTCGTGCTCTGGGGGACCACCTCGTGTCCATGCTCCTGCTGAGGCTGGCAGCGCAGGATCTGCTGACCTTGAACTCGAGGCGCCGCATGGTGCCTCACCTGGCCGCCAGGTGGCGGCACTTCCGAGGCGCCGACGCTTCGCTGACGGAACGTTCCGCGTGGGCCGAAAGCCTCGTGCACCTTGCCGAAGACCTGGTCGCCGCCGGTCGCGGAAACGTGGAGATGATCGTCGAGTGCGCTGCCACTCTCGACGAGGCCGACCGCCCCGGTGATCCGAGGCTCATCGATGTCGTACTCGTGGGCCATCACCCTGAAGAGGGGAGACTGTCCGTCCAACTGGTCGAGTTGAAGCGCTGGTCGATGGTGACCAGGGTGGAGCGAGCCACGGCGGAGCTGGTTCACGTACCGGGGATGGGCAGGAAGAAGCACCCGGCTCTGCAATTACGCGAGTACTACGAGGCGTTCACAGGCGGCAGGGGCCCGCTGCACGGACTGGACTTCGAATGCGGCGGTTTCGCCTACCTGCACAACGCCACCGACGCCTCCGTCCGGCCCTTGATCGACGTGGACGCCCCGACCGGCGCCTACGCCCGCGTCTACACGAACGACCGGCGCGAACAACTGCTGTCCGACCTGCGCAGGCATTTCGCCGACGAGGGCGGCGCCTCCGCGGCCGAGCTGCTGCTGCAGAACATGGGTTTGCGCAACACACCCCTGCTCGACGCCATGATCCGTTCCCGCGGGGAGGACACGGTCTTCACCCTGCGTGGTCGGCAGAAGAAGGTCGCCGACCAGATCCTCGACACCGCCGCCAAGGTCCTCCCAGATCCGCGGCGTCCGGCCCTCGTGCCGGACGAGCGGCGTGTGGTCTTCCTGGTCACAGGTGGCGCCGGTACGGGGAAGAGCGCCATCGGCCTCCAGATAAAGGCGGAACTGGAGGCCGACGGCCACACGGTCAAGTACGCCAGCGGCAGCAGGGCCTTCAACGGCGCGATCCAGGAACACGTCGGCTACGGGGACCGCGAGTTCAAGGAGACCTTCACCTACTTCAGCAACTTCGTCACCCCGCCGGACCCGCCCCTCGACGTGTTGATCTGCGACGAGGCCCACCGCCTGCGGGAACGCTCGACCAACCGGTTCTGGAAGCCCGAGCAGCAGGGCACCAAGCCCCAGGTCGACGAGCTCCTCGACGCGTCCCGTCTGACCGTGTTCTTCCTCGACGAGGGCCAGTGCGTGCGACCGAACGAGGTCGGAACCGTCGACCTGATCGAGGACGCGGCGCAGCGGTACGGCGCCAGTCTCCTCCGGTACGAACTCCGGGAACAGTTCCGCTGCGGCGGCAGCGACGCCTACATCCGCTGGGTGCGCGCCGTGCTCGGGGTGACGGACGAGGAGCCGGAGCAGTGGACGCCGGACGGACTGATGCACGTCGAGGTGGCCGACAGCCCGGAAGAACTCGAACGGATCATCCGCACCGAAGCGCTCGCCGGAGCGTCCGCCCGCCTGGTCGCGGGGTACTGCTGGCCGTGGACGAAACCGATCGGCAAGGAGAGGCGTCTGGAGGCCGACGTACGGATCGGTGACTGGCACAGGCCGTGGAACGCGGACAGCGACGCGTTCTGCGAGAACGGGGCACCGCCGTGCAAGATCTGGTCCGTGCACGAGAAGGGACTCGACCAGATCGGCTGTGTGTACACGGCCCAAGGGCTCGAATGGGACTGGTGCGGCGTGATCATGGGTGAGGACATGGTGCGTCGGGACGGCCGGTGGGAGTTCCGCCGGGGCAAGGAACGGAAGGACCCGGAGACCGGCGTCAAGCGCGTCGCCGTCCCGGGGTCGTTCGACCCCAAGGTGCGGGCCGGCAGCGTCGACGACCAGGAGTTCGCCCGGCTGGTCCGCCACGCCTACCACGTGCTGATGACCCGGGCGAGCCGTGCGACGGTGCTCTACTCCACGGATGAGGAGACCCGGAACTACCTGAAGGAAATGGTCGGCGAGGTCCAGGTCCACGGGCTGCGCCCCACCTGGGAGAACCTGCCGGAGGAAGCGCGCGTGCCGCACCTGCCCCGGCCCCGCCGGGGGCAGCGGCCCCGCAGGAGGCGCCAGGGTTCGGGCTCGCAGGTGCCTGATCCGCGTCTGTTCTGACGCACGTCGCCGGACACGTGGAGTGGCGGGCTCTCCGGGCCCGCCACAAGCCTGCGTCAGAAGACCAGGCGCGCTGCCGCCGTCAGGGCCGCCACCACGAGATTGGCGACGACACCCACGGTGACGTCGACCAGGATCTCGCGAAGCCGGTTACGACGTGCAGGCTCGTACTCAACGGGGTTCACAGGTATCCACTCCTTGGCGTGAGCTGGGAATGGCGGGACCGCCCTTCCGGGCATCCGCAGTCACACCGCGTGTGGACACGCAGCGGAAACCACTCGTCAGTCACGGCCGAGGACCGGCGCATGAACACCGCCGACGTACCCTCCGGGAAGGTGCGCAGCGGTGAACAACACTAATGCAGCACGAAGCTGGCGGCTGTTCATTTTCGGCCGTCGGCGGACGCGCGGTCACTTGCCCCGAGGCAGCCACCGTGCCGCCTGCTCGCGGCTCACCTCCGTGGCGTCGACGTGCTTGTCTCCTCTTCGGGAGGGCCGTTCGGTCGGGCTGCCTGCCTTCGAGGACCCGCCGCCCCGCGGTGTCAGAAGTGGTCGACCGTCTGCCCCTCGGGCACGCGGTAGCAGCCGGACGTGACGTCGATCCCCAGGCTCGGTGTCGCGTCCTTGGAGTACTGGACGATCCAGACGCTGACCTTCTTCGCGTCGTTGTCGGCGACCAGGTTGAGTGCCTTGTTGGGGCTGTTGTCGCGGTACAGCCGCTTGGTCACCCAGCCGCCCGTGTTCAGTTTCTTCTTCAGGTTCTCCATCGCCACGTCGATGTCGCCGGGCTTCGTCGGCGCGAAGTTCCAGGGGTGGTGGACGGTGAAGTACGTGTCCGGGTCCTTGCCTTCGCACTTCTTGACGCCGGGGCCGGGCTCGGACGCCTTGCCGGGAACGCCGGCGAACCTGTAGAGCTCGCTGGACACCTCCTTCACGGCGGCGACCGCCTCCTCGGTCGTCGCCGTGCCCGCGTCGGGAAGGCCCGCACCGGGCTCCTGGGAGCTGCCGGCCGCGTTGCCGGCGGAGTCGTTGCCGTCGTTTTCGGTCATGCCACATCCGCTGAGGAGAAGTCCGGTCAGGACGAGAGCCAGGGGCAGGGTCGGGAAGGAGCCGCCCCGGTGGTGCGGGGCCGGTACGGGGCGTGGTCCGTAGAACATGAAAGTCCAAGGTCTTCGTCGAGTGGGCGGTGGCGGAACGGCGCTCGACACCGTCATGCCGTCTTACTGGGGAGCGGTCACGTAGCCGTACTTGCCGACCACGACCAGCGCCTGGTTCTTCAACGCCGTCGTGCCCCGGTCCCAGTACTCGCTGTGGCCTGTGGCTCCCGTCGTTCCCGTGGGACCGGTTCCCTCGGGAGCCGTGTTCATCTGGTTCGCGCCGAAGGCCTCCTCGTCACTGGGGATGAGGAAGACGCCGCCGCCGAGGTTCCATCTGTTGCCGCCGTGGCCCCAGCGGCCGATGTCGGGCACCGGGTCGTCCTCGGCCTCCTGGTTCCAGACGTGCCCCTTCGGAACGTCCATCTGGTCGGCGTGGCCGACCTTGACGCCGGGACTCCCGGCGAAGATCACGTCGTCGGCGTTGAGGGTGCCGGTCTCGGCAGCGGCTCCGATGAGGGTGGTGCCGTAGGAGTGTCCGATGGCGGTGCGGTGCGGTTCCCCGGGGCCGGAGTGGGAAGCGTCGAGGCCGTCCATGAACCGCCGGTACGCGGGCGCGCCGTCGTAGGCGTAGTGCTCGAAGGGGGCGTCCTTGACGATCGACTGGGGCGCGTCGTAGCCGAGCCAGGTGATGGTCGACACGGAGGCGTCCGGTGACGTCTGGTTGGTCTGGCGCCACAGTTCGGTCATCCGGTTGATGTCACCTCCGATCTTCTCCAGGTTCGAGGTGGTGCCCGGCACGTACACCGCCTGGTGCTGGGCCGTGTCGGGGTTGCCGGTCGCGACGATGGCCCTGCCGTTCCCCTCCGGACTGAAGCCGAGCAGGTAGGCCTCGGGAAGTCCCTCCTTCCCCGTGTCGTCGAAGCGGTTCTGGATGGCGTTCATGCCCTTGAGAGAGGCCGTGAGGTGGCGGTACTCGTCACCGTACTTCCTCTCCCACGCCATCCATTCGTCCGTGTGGACCTTGGACGGATACGGGCCTGCCGTGATCCAGGTCCACTCGTTGACGGGCGGCTTCGGGATCGAGTTGAGCCTGAGCTGGTACTCGGAGCGTTTCTCCTCGAACACCACGCGGTTCGCCTCGTCCCTGACCTCGGCGGGCAGGCCGTCCAACCCTCCCACGACCTCGGGATGGGTAGCGAGGTACGCCTCGCGCTCTTCGGGGGCGAGCGCTTTCCACCAGTCCGCGTTCTGCTGAGGGGTGGCGTCCTTCGGCGGTCCGCCGATGGATGCCAGGTAGTCCTTGCCCGCCTCGCGGACTCCGCCCATGTCCGACTGGGCGTCCCTCAGGTCCTCGTCGGACACGGTCAGGTCGTCGTCGGCCTTCAGGGCACGGATCTTCGGCGCCCACTTGGCGTCCGCCTCCGTTGCCTCCTTGAGGGCGTGGGCGATGCGGTCCGCGATGGCCAACGCCTCGGCGTGGTGGGGATTGGGGTTGGAGTTCGCGGCCTGGCGAGCCACGGCCTGGGCCGTCGGGTCGGTGAAGCCGCCGACCGTGCCGCCCTTGGCCGGTGACCCGGATCCGTTCAGCGGTTGTCCCTCTGGATAGGTGACGCTGCCGTCCGCGTTGACGGTGAACTTCGACGCCTCCGCGGCATCGAGCGCGGACATGAGTTTCTTCCGCGCGGCGTCCAGATCGTGTGCGAATCCGTTGAGCGCTGCGCTGATCAGGCCGCATTCGATCTGTGTGTAGTGGAAGTTGGCCGAGAGCTTCTTCAACTCCCCGACAGCCGCTTCCAGCGCTTTGCCCTTGAGGGACTTACGCATGCTTACGACAACGACATGGCCGATGTGATCCTTGGCCGTGCCGGCCATGTCACCGGTGGCACGATAACCATCGGCGGCCTGTTCGAATTCTGAGGGTGCCAGCTTTTTGAGGGTCGCGAGGTCCACGGCAGGCTGTCACCGCCCCGAGCCCTGGCCGCCGACGGCGTGCGTGTCCGCGAATCGGGTGTCGATGGTGCCGAACACCGACCGCACGGCCTCGTCCGTCATCAGCAGGTCGTGCCCGATCTGCTCGAAAACCTCTTTGACACTGCCACAGCGGTCATCGACGCCCTTGAGATAGGAGGCCCAGGAGTCGTAGACCTCTTTCTGCGCCCCGGCCGACAGGCATCCGGTCTCGCCGGCTAACCCCTCCTGCCCGTCCCGTAACTTGTTCAGGGCCTTGCCGATGTCGTCCCTCAGCCCGCCGATGTCCGCTCCAGCCCTGTTCCACGCCCGCTTATTGGAAGTGAGTCCCCCGGTGACGCTGCTGGTGGAGGGGCCTGCCCCGTCGCCCGGCGGAAGCTGGTCGAGCTGCATCTGCGCACCGTGCCGCTGAGCGGCGTCCTGCTTGAGCTGTTCCCACTCGTCCCACGCCATGCGTCGTCCTTCCCGCGGCCCGGGCGGCTTGTCCAAGGGAGCACCGACCGGTGTTCAGCCGCTTTCTGCAAGATCGGCGCTGCGGACGTTATAGAACGGGAGCGCTCTACGACGTCCGCGCACCCACTCAATCCGGACTGAGTATGCATACTCAGTCCGGATCGAGTCGGGCGGACCACCCGGCTGGCGCGAAGTCGCCGCTGGGCGTGAGTGACGCGATGCGTCATAGGTGCTGCTGGACGCGGAGCGTCTGAGTGGCCGGTGGTACGGGGAGCGCGCAGGGGATTGGCCAGTTGTGACCGGTTCACCGTTTGTCCGGTGTCCGCGACGGGGCTCCTCGTCGCCGCAGGTGACGCGGCGCGGGGAGAGCGCCGGTCGAAGGGTTGTAGGCGATCTCCCACTTGAGGCGTTCGGCGCCCTTGCACATGTCTTCATGGAACCTGCGTTCCGCTTCGCTCGGTACTCCGAGGTCTCCGCTATGGCAACCGTGCCGGTGACGGCACGTGCGGCATGCCGCAGCGGCTCTGCGCAGTCGAAGGCGGGCTGTGAAAGTGGCTGACGTTCGGAGCTCTTTCAGCACTTTTTGACGAACTGTGCCGACTCGGAAGTCAGCTTCACCCAGCGACCGGAGTTGGCGGCAACATCCGAACCTGCCTGCGCGACTGCAGCTCCGGTACCGAAGGCGGACCTGAGCCGCTGCAGTCCGAGCTCCCTCGACGACAGTCCCTCCGAGGCGAGGAAGCGGTCGACATCCGTCGCGTTCCCGATGACCGCCAGTCCGTCACCGTCGCTGATCAGCTGAATCTCGTTGTCCATCGTCCGCCCCTGAGGTGGCTTCTCGCAGTTGAAGGGAGTCGGGGGCTCCGCGGCAATCGCCGGGCAGGGGCCGAGGTCTTCCGATGGCGGGAGACCGAGGTGCTGATCCAGGCAGGACCGGGGCGCCTTCCCTTCCCCTCGGCGGGACGTTCGGTGATGAACCAGGCGGATTTGTTCCCGGCCATCTCGCTGGTGTGAAAGTCGTTGGGTAGGTCGCGCGCCGACCCCGTCGGCATCCGCAAGAGCTTGGTGCAGGAGCTGGGCGGGCCGTGCACGCCTCATCGGGTGCGCTGCGAAGGGCGGGTCCTCATCTCGCCGAGGCACCAGGGCGGCCGGAAGTGCTCCCCGGCCGCCCTGGTGCCTCCTACTTCCGATGGGTTCGGGGCCAGCCGAAGCTTTCCAGCAGGTGCTGGACGAACTCGTTGTTCTTGGCCGTCTGGTCCGGTCCCACGCCGTGGACCTCCTGGTAGTGCCTGAACTCCTCCCGGAGCCGCGTCCAGAGTTCGGCCAGTCGGCTCTGGGTGGGGAAGGCCCCCTCGCGAGCGGCGTTCTCGAGATGGGTGGGCCGGTTGAAGGGCCGGCCGACGAGGTCCGTCGCCGCCAGCATGGCCAGGTAGAAGTGCAGGTTGGTGAACTCCGAGCCCGATACGGGAGTGGCGGACGACTGGAGGAACGCGTCGACGCGTCGCTGGGCCATGGCGAGCCACAGGTAGACGGGCAGCGGTGTCGTGGAGGAGAAGACGCGCTCGTAGTCGGAGTCGGACTTCAGCAGGCTGGAGGGCCGGGCTCGGGCGTAGTCGGGCCGCCCGAGTGCCATGGCCATCACGGTCTGGGCGAGGAAGGGGATGCTGATGATCCGGTCCAGGGGTTTGCCCTGGTTCCGGTAGTAGTTCTTACGCCGGTCGTAGAACCAGCCGCGGTCGTAGAAGTAGGACTCGATCTGCCGCTGGATGTCGTCCGTCGCCCGCAGCGAGGCCACCGGTACCGAGGTCTGCCGGTTGGTCGCCCTGATCACCGCGTCCCGCGCCGCCTGGTTCGCGGTGACGAGGATGCGCACCTGGACCAGCCGGGCGAACACGGCTGCGTCGGGGTCGGCCTCGTACTTGTCGCGCAGTGTGTCGTGCAGCGTGTACGACGTCTGCAGGCCATTGACGATCTGCACGTCGGACAGGCTGAGCCGCTTGCCGATGGAACTGGCGCCGGAACACACGATGGTGATGCCGTTGTTGAGCCACCAGAACTCCGGAGCGTCCGGGTCCAGCAGCGAGGCCGCGATCTCCCGGTTCACCTCGACGTTTCCCTGGTAGTCGCGCACGTTCCAGTCGAAGATGTGCGACTTGATCGAGCCGTCTTCCTCGCTCAGGAAGTCCAGGTAGTCCCCGAGCGTGATCAGCGCGATGTGGCTGGTGCCGTGGGTGATGCTTTCCTGGTACGGGAGCTCCAGCGTGTACGACGGGATGACGCTGGCCCGCTTCCACAGCTCGGCCGGCCCCAGGAACTCGACCTCCCCCGAGGCGGTGCCGAGAATTTTGGCGAACTGCACCTCCAGGTGCTGTGCCTTGAGCCGCACCTTGGGGTGGATGGTCTCCGTGTCACCGCGCGTGACATAGGAGAAGCGGATCTTGACCGAGGGCATGCGCTTCGCGGTGCGCAGCAGCGCCTGCCGGAAGAGGTTGATCCGGGCGAGCAGATCCTCGGAGTAGAGGCCGCTCAGGGTCTTGTCGTCCGCGTCGAGGTCGAGCAGCAGGTTGCAGGAGGATGCGACCTTGTCCAGGGCGACTTCGGAGAACGACTTGCTCGTCTTGGCCTGGACGAGCCAGAGGGTCAGCGGAACGCCCGTCTCCAGGCTGTTCACGGAGAAGGACGGCTGGAAGACATCGCTGTCCTCGTGCAGGAGACGGTTGCCGAGGAAGACGTAGGCGCCGTCGATGCCTCCGTCGTCGCCTCCCCCGATCACCCCCGCGGTGATCTCCTCCGCCGATAACCCGTACTCGTGCAGCGCCTGTTCGCAGGCGAAGTGCTCGAACGCGACGTCGAAGGAAAGCTGGACTTCGCCGTTGGTACGCCGGTCCTCGACGATCTGATCCGTCAGGACGAGGTCGTTGCCGCCCACGTCTCCACCCCCATGGTGCTGTGCAGCGAAAGAGCTGATCACTTTAGTACCGCGAGCGCGGGCGATGGCGGCATGTTCCGCGCCTCGGTACCGACATTCGGCGGATCCGGCGCTTGTGGTCTCGGGGCCGTGGCGGGAGTCGTCCGACAGCCTGAAGGCGTTCGGGGCGGCATTGAAGGCGTTCCGGGAACGTTCCCTGCTCACCCAGGAACAGCTCGCCGAGCGGCTCAACTACTGGCACGCCTCGGTCGCCTCGATCGAGCAGGGCCGGCGGATACCGACCGCCCGGTTCGTCGAGCGGGCGGAGGAAGTGCTGGAGGCGTTCGGCCGGCACGGCGGTGAGGGCAAGCCGCGCGTGGGGCAGCTTCCGGTGTGCTACGACCCCGACCGGGACGCCGCGGTCAAG
>NZ_JBFATO010000020.1:126415-135033 GCF_040678355.1 Streptomyces sp. NPDC052701 | reverse complement strand
GCGAGGGGCCGCCCGCGTCTCATCGAGACGGACGTGTCACGCGCGGACCGCGCCGCTGGGCCGGTGCGGAGGGGCCGCGTGGCCGGCCGGTCCCTCCCGGCGCTCAGGAAACGACCACCCGGGGGCCACTCCGACGCACGGCACGGTCACAGCCAGCCGTTGCGGCGGAAGGCCCGGTACAGCAGCCCCGCGGCCAGCACCATCACCGCCAGCGCGAACGGATAACCGAACTCCCAGTCCAGCTCCGGCATGTGGGCGAAGTTCATGCCGTAGATCCCCGCGACCAGGGTGGGCGTGGCCACGATGGCCGCCCAGGACGAGATGCGGCGCATGTCGTCGTTCTGCCAGGTGCTCACCTTCGCCAGATGGGCGTCGAGGACGGAGCCAAGCAGGTCGTCCAGTGCGCGCACCTCCGTGTCGGTGCGGGTCAGGTTGTCGGCCACGTCCCTGAAGTACGGCTCCACCTCGTGCGGCCAGTGATCGGCGGAGACGGTCAGGTGCTGCATGACCGGCACCAACGGCTGGACGGCGTCGCGGAACTCCACCACCTCGCGCTTGAGCGTGTAGATCTTCTCCGTGACGTCCTCGCGGGCCGGCGAGAACACGCACCGCTCCAGCTCGGTCAGGTCCGTGCGCACCTGGAGCGCGGCCTGCGCATAGGCGTCGACGATCACGTCGGTCACCGCGTGCAGGACGCCGACCGGCCCCAGCCGCGCCATCTGCGGCTGCTGCCGCAGCCGTCGTGCCGCCTCCAGCGTCGGGTCGTCCGCCCCGTGCCGTACCGTCAGGACGAAGTCCGGACCGAGGAAGATCATCACCTCGCCCGTCTCGACGTCCGCGCTCTCCTCGACGAACCACAGCGTCTTCAGGGCGATCGCGAGCACGTCACCGTGGCGTTCCCACTTCGGCCGCTGGTGGGCCTGTACGGCGTCCTCGATCGCCAGGGGGTGCAGGTCCAGGTACTTGCCCAGCCGCTGCAATTCGTCCTGGGAGGGTTCGTCCATGCGGATCCAGGCGAACTCTCCCGGCTTCAGCGCAGCCAGACGGTCCAGCGTCACCTGGCATCCGCCGTCCGCCTGCCGGCAGTCGACCTGCTCGCTCTCACCCGTCCGCTGTCGGTAGATCGCACATTCCATACCCTTCGAATGCTTCCACCACGGTGATCCATGCCGGGTGACCCCGTGCCGCTTCACTCCGGTGGGCCGGAAGGGGAGCCGCGGCGTCGCCCGCGTCAGCGGTGCGCCGTGCCGCTCATGACCGCCCGCAGCTGCTGGTAGCGGTCGAGGTCCTGCCAGGTGTCGATGTCGGGCGGGCCGGGCGTGCGGCGGCCGGTGCCCCAGGCCCAGACACTGGCGGCGATGCCGGTGGACAGCGGTACGAGCAGCCACAGCAGGGCGCTCATCGATCGAACCCCTTTCGTCTTCGGCGTGACCTGCTTGCGTACGGAGCCGGACGGGCGTCAGGCCGTGAGCTGCTTGCGCTCGCCGCCGGTGATGGCGATCTTGCGGGGCTTGGCGTGTGCGGCGAGCGGGACGCGCAGGGTGAGGACGCCGTTGTCGTAGCGGGCGTCGAGGGCGTCGGTGTCCAGGGCGTCGGACAGGGTCAGACGGCGGGTGAAGCGGCCGGTCGGGCGTTCGGCCAGCACCGGCTGGGCGCCCTCGGGGACCGGGGAGGGACGCTGCGCGGTCAGGGTCAGCGTGCCGCGTTCGACGGTCAGGTCGATGCCGGCCGGGTCCATGCCGGGCAGGTCGAACTGGAGGTAGAGGGCCTGGTCGTCGCGCCAGGCGTCCGCCGGGATGAAGGCTCCGTCCGCGGGGGCGGCCGTGTGCGTGAGCTGGTGCAGAAGACGGTCGAGATCGCCGAGGGCGCCGCTGCGCGCGAGCATCTCCTTGCTTCTCCCTTCACTCGCGTGGATGTCGCACTCCCTGGCCCGCTCGATCCGGCCGGCCAGGTCCCGCCCTTTCATATACCCGCCCGTCAAAAATTTGACAAGTGAGCACTGCGTCAAGTTGACACGATACGACTCAGCTTCTGCCGAGGAGAGTGAGCGGACGCTCGCGCCACCCACCCGGGCGGGAGCCCGCACGTCCGGCACAGAAGGGCCCCACCGGCACCCCTTGCAACTCACCAGCCCTGACGACACATCCGCGCATCGACCACGGCGATCCGGTGGTACGTCCGCCCTGACGTGGCGATGGGCGCTCGCGGCGCGGCGCCGCTGCACGACCACGACGCACCACCACCTCACGTACCCCAAAAAATTGAGTCTGCCTATGTCAATTTTCTCGTGGCGTGGTGCATCAGAAGTAGAGCGAAGGACACGGATGACGACATGGAGGAGGGATGGAGATGCTGATGCGTACGGATCCCTTCCGCGAGCTTGACCGGCTCGTCGAACGGGTCTGGGGGTACGGCCGCTCACCCGGTCGGCGTGCCGATGGACGCCTGGCGCGAGGGTGACACGTTCTTCGTGGAGCTGGACCTGCCGGGTGTGGACCCGGGGGCCACCGGCCTGGCCCGGGCCCTGCCGCCGTCCGGTCACCGGCGGAAGGCGAACGTGGTCGCAGGCGGTGATTACGGGTAGCCGGGACAGTGGACGCGGAGGTGTCTGCCGGGGCGTGCCCGGCTCCTGGCGGGAGACGACGTGGTTTCTTCTGGACCGGACAGGGATGCGGGCGGGTGGCGGATGCTGTCGGGCCTGCTGGCGGACAGCCATCTGATGCCGGTGGAGTTGCTGTCGGCCAAAGCGTGCGAGAACGCCTCGAAGGCGGGTTTTCCCCGGGTGCTGATCTATCTGGGGGATCTGCAGCGGCAGGTGCTCCAGCTGCTGACCGGAGATGGCGTGCGTGCCGAGGACCACCAGAGGCAGCTGCCCATCCAGGGCACCGTGGCCGGACGGGCCTTCCAGCACGGGCAGATCCTGCCCGCCGGACCCGCGGCGGAGGAGGGCCGTGACTGGTGGGTGCCGCTGCTGGACGGCACCGAGCGCATGGGCGTGCTGCGGGTCACCGCGGTTCACGACGACGATCGCGCGCGCGAGGACATGGAGCGGCTGGCCTCGCTGCTCGCGCTGATCCTGCACAGCAAGCGGGGGAACAGCGACCTCCTGGCCCGGGTGGAGCGGGTGAAGCCGTTGAACGTCGCGGCGGAGATGCAGTGGAAGCTGATGCCGCCCCGGGTGTACGCCGACGGGCGGGTGGTGATCGCGGCGGCGATGGAACCGGCCTACCAGATCAGCGGGGACGCCTTCGACTACGCCACCGACGGTCCCCTGGTCCATCTGTCGGTCTTCGACGCGATGGGGCACGACACCGCCGCCGGCCTGTCCGCCAACCTGGCCGTCGCCGCCTGCCGCAACACCCGCCGGCAAGGGGGCGGCCTCGTCGCCTGCGGCGAAGCGGTGGAAGCAGCGCTGATCGAACAGTACGACCAGCAGCGCTACGTCACCGGAATCCTGGCCACCCTGGACACCCGCACGGGGATGCTGTCCTGGGTCAACCGCGGCCACCACCCGCCGGTGCTCATCCGGGACGGCCGGTGGGCCACACACCTGCAGTGTCCTCCGGCCCACCCGATGGGCACCGACCTGGGTCTGGACAGCCGGACGTGCCGCGAGCAGCTGCAGCCCGGCGACCGCATCGTGCTCTACACCGACGGCATCACCGAAGCCGGCGGCGCGGCAGACGCCCGGTTCGGCATCGAGCGCTTCACCGACTTCCTCATCCGCCACCACGCCGACGGCCTGTCCGTCCCCGAGACCCTGCGCCGTGTGATCCGCGCGGTGCTCGAATACCACGACGACCGGCTCCAGGACGACGCCACCGTACTGTTCTGCCAATGGCTCGGCCCCCGTCCCGGCCCCACCGAGGAGGCGGCCGACCTGGGCGGGGTACCCGAACCGGGCCGTCCCGCGGCAGCCCACCGGGAGGGGAGCACCCCATGACGAGCAGCGGCCTGCACCTGGACGTCGTCGAAACCCGCGGCCCGCTCGCCGTCGCCTCCGCCGGCGGGAGGATGGACCTGCACACCGTCGCCGGCTTCCACCGGCAGGCCACCGCCCTGATCGACGATCACCCCCACCTGATCCTGGACCTGTCCGGCATCACCTTCTGCGACTCCTCCGGACTCAACACCCTGCTGCGTCTGCGCCGCCACGCCGACGAGCACGGCGGCCGCCTCTCCCTGGTCGCCCCCGCCGACCGGGTCATGCACATGCTGCGCCTCACCGGCGCCGACACCGTCTTCCCCCTGTACGCCGACGTCACCGAAGCCCAGGAAGCCCAGCCCCCGGGCATCCGCTGACCCCGCGGGACGAAGGGCCGCCCGCGGCGCGGCGGCCGGCATCCACGCCCCCGGAGGGGAAACACGGTGCCCGGAGGCGATGCCCCGACGAGCGGGAGCCGTTCGCCGCCCCGGCATCGTCCGGGGGGAGTGCCCTGCTCACGGCTGCTTCGTGCGGCCGGCCGAGGCCTGCCGGGTGTCCGCACCGGAGCTGACGTGCCGCTGGGTCTCCTGGGGGCCGTGCCAGTCCAGGCACATCACGGTGGCGTCGTCCTCGAGCTGCCCGCCGGCGGCCTCCCGGACCGCGGACGTCAGCGTCAGCGCGGTCTCCCTCGGGTGCAGGTCCCGGGTGTGCTCCAGCAGGGCGAGCAGATCGACCTTCTCCCCATGGCGTTCGAACATGCCGTCGGTCAGCATGAGCAGACGGTCACCGGGGCGCAGATCGAGGTCCTGGACGCGGTAGGGATGGGGCGCGGGCACGGGCAGCCCGAAGGGATGGTCCACCTCGCAGGTGACCGTCTCCGCGGTCCCCTCGCGCAGGCGCAGTGGCCAGGGGTGGCCCGCGTTGACAAGCCGGGCCTGTCCGGTGTGCAGGTCGACGCGCAGCAGCTGTCCGGTGGCGTGACCGCGGCCGTGGTCGGCCAGGGCCTGGTCGGCCAGGCGGGCCTGCTCGGCCAGGCCGGCTCCCGCGCGGCGGGCGCCGCGCAGGGCACCCACCAGGACCGTGGCGGCCAGGGCGGCGTCGACGTCGTGGCCCATGGGGTCGGTCATCGACACGTGCAGGGTGTCGCGGTCCAGGGTGTAGTCGAAGGTGTCGCCGCTGAGGGCCTCGGAGGGCTCCAGGTTCCCGCACAGGGTGAACTGCGCGGCCTCGCACGACAGCGACGGGGGCAGCAGCTGGTACTGGATCTCCGCCGCCAAGGTGGGGGGCCTGGAGCGTTTGCCCCAGGTGTAGAGATCGGTGAAGCGACCGTTGGCGATCACGATGTACGACAGGGCGTGGGCGGCTTCCCCGACCGCGTCGAGGACCTCCTCGCCGGGGTGGGCCGGCAGCAACAGCTCAAGCAGCCCGATCGCGTCCCCCCGGTTGGTGACCGGCACGATCACCCGCTGGTCCCGGCCCATCGCCTCCTGATACAGCCGCTGGGTACGGATCACCTGCTCGTAGACGCTGTCGGCCATGGGGATCCGCTCCGCCTGCCGCCCGCCCTCCACGCCGGCGGTGGACAGCCGCGCCACCGCCCTCCCCGTCAGGTCCACGATGAGGAAGGAGACCTTCGTGGCCCGGAAACGCCGCCGCAGGTCCTCCGCGACCACGTCGACGGCGTTCACCGGCGCCTCCGTCTCCGCTGCCGTCAGCAGCCGGGGAAGTTCGCTCTGCCCACCACTCACGACCACGGTCCCTTCCACCAGCCGCTCCCACCAGCTTGGGAACCGTCCCGATGAACGTCAATCCGTGACCGGCCACGCCGGGTGAAGGCGGTCACGTCGTGCGTCCGCGGAAACGGGCCGGGCCGGGCGTCCGCACGTGGCCCGGCGTGGCCTGTTCCCCGCCGCCCGGCCCTCCGGTCGCCGATCCCGCCGCGGGCCGGGCGCCGGGAGGTACGGTGACCCGCCATGAGGTTCTTCGGTCCGGACGTCCTCGCCCTCGCCGACCGGCTGACCGAGGCGTACGCCGGGGTCTTCACGGCCCCGCCTTGGGAGCACCGGAACGTGGAGGAGACCAGGGCGGCCTTCCGGGCCCGCCTGGAGACGGACGCGCGCCGCCCCGGGTTCCGGGCCGTGCCGGCCCTGTCGGACCGGGGCGAGGTGAACGGCTTCGCCACGGGTTGGACCACCCGGGCCCCGTTCCGTACCGGCCGCGCCTACGGCAAGGTGATGCGGTGCCTCGGCGCGGACAGGGTGAACGACCTTCTGGTAGGAGCGTTCGAGGTCGACGAGCTGGGAGTACGGTCGCACGCCCGCGGCACCGGCCTGGGGCGCCGGCTGCTGTCCGCCCTCACGGCCACCGCGGGTGGGGCGGCGGAAGCAGTTCCACCGGGGTCGGACCTCGGAGACGAACCGCTCGAGCAAGAGATCCGTTTCGGTCGCTGCCGCGGCAAGGGTCCTCGCAGACCGGCATGCACCACGCCGTGGTTTCCCCCTGGTCACGGTCCACAGCCGGAATAACGGGGGCGGCGCGTCCGCTCGGCAGGCAGCACCTCCGGGTCCGGTGTCCGCCCCGGCCGGGCTTCACACGGAGGACACGGATGAGGACCGGGACGGGGACGGCACGCGGTCGAAGCGCCGTCACAGACCCGCGTGGTCCAGCAGCAGCCCCAGGTCGCCGTCCTTCACCCGGGTGACGCCTTGCGGGTGCCGGTTGGACAGGACGTGCAGCGGGACGGGGTCGCGGTGCAGCCGGCGGGTCGCCGCCGGGTTCAGCGTCGCCGTGAATCGCCACGGCTGGGGAGGGCTCCCGGCCACCTCGTACGGTTCGTCCTCGATCTCGGCCACCGCGGCGATCTCCCGTACCGGCGCGGCGAAGTAGATCCACAGACGGTCGCCGGGGGCCATGCGCCGCCACCTGGACAGGCACCACTCCCGGCGGGGCGCGGTCTCGGCGAGTTCCAGCATGCGGTCCTTGGCGCAGGAACCGCCGTCCGGGGCGGTGTCCGCGGGTTTCACGATGAA
Source organism: Streptomyces sp. NPDC052701 (assembly GCF_040678355.1). Taxonomy (NCBI): domain Bacteria; kingdom Bacillati; phylum Actinomycetota; class Actinomycetes; order Kitasatosporales; family Streptomycetaceae; genus Streptomyces; species Streptomyces sp. NPDC052701. Next base: position 128,079 of record NZ_JBFATO010000020.1, on the reverse strand, counting down.
CAGCCAGTCCACGGATGCTCCTCGGCTCGTACACGTGTCCGTCCCGTGCCGTGCCCGGCGCGGGTGTCATGTGTGCTGCCCGGCGAGGGAGCCGTCATGCCCGCCCTCGCGCACTTCCTGTGCACCGGCTCCGTGGGACGAGCGGCCGGCCCGGCGGACGCCGTCGCGTTCGTGGTCCGTCGCAGGTGGGCCCGCAAAGAGGCCGGCCGGGCAACCGCCGCACGGCCTGGAGGTCGTACGGGTCCGCCGGGGTCCGCTCCTCATGGACTGCCCGACGGATCCCGTCCCGGTGGACAGCCTGCGTCGACACCGTCTCCCACGGCTTCCGTCGGCCGGGTGGTCCGCCTCTACGACACCCCCTCCCCCGGCCCGGCGTCCGGACACCGGCCGGGCGGTACACCGCCAGAGAGGGAGACGGCATGGCCGAGAGCAAAGTCCTTGTCGCGGTACGGGAGCACCCGCGGGACGAGGGCGCGAGCGCGGCACAACTGGTGAAGATCGGCGAGGCCGTCGCGGCGGAGGGCTTCGAAGTCCGCTGGGCGGTCGGCGCCGAGGACGCCGAGGCCGTACTCGCCACCGAGGCCGGTCTGGCCGCGGCCCTGGTGGCCTGGGACCTTCCGCCCGGTCGCGACGCGGACGGCGGGCCGGGCGGCGCGGCGGTCCTGCGCGGGATCGGCCGGCGTTTCCAGAATCTGCCGGTTTTCCTGGTGATGGCCGACGAGGGCGTGCACCACCTGCCGCTGTGGGTGTCGGAGTCGGTGGTGGGCTACGTGTGGCCGCTGGAGGACACACCGGCGTTCATCGCGGGGCGCGTCACCACCGCTGCCCGCGCCTACCGGGAAGCCATCCTGCCGCCGTTCTTCCGTGCGCTGCGCCGTTTCGACGACGCGCACGAGTACTCCTGGCACACCCCCGCGCACTCCGGCGGTGTCGCCTTCCTGAAGTCACCCGTGGGCCGGGCCTTCCACGACTACTTCGGGGAACGGCTGCTCCGCAGCGACCTGTCCCTCTCCGTCGAAGAGCTCGGATCGCTGTTGGGGCACACCGGCCCGATCGGCGATGCGGAGCGCAACGCGGCCCGGGTCTTCGGCTCCGACCTCACCTACTTCGTCCTGCACGGCGACTCCACCTGCAACCGCGTCGTCGGCCACTTCAGCGCCGCGCGCGACGAGATCGCGCTGGTGGACCGCAACTGCCACAAGTCCGTCCTGCACGGCCTGGTCGTCTCCGGCGCCCGGCCGGTGTACCTGATCCCCACCCGCAACGGCTACGGCCTGGCCGGGCCCCTGCCCCCAGCCGAGCTCGAGGCGAGCTCGGTGGCGGCCCGGATCGCGGGCAACCCGCTGGCCCGGGAGGCCCTCACGCCGGAGGCCCAGTACGCCGTCTTCACCAACTCCACCTACGACGGCCTCTGTTACGACGCCGTCGCGGCGGCACGGGCGCTGGCCGCCAGCACGCCCCGGCTCCACTTCGACGAGGCGTGGTTCGCATACGCCCGCTTCTGCCTTTCTCTCGGGGTAGCTGGCGTGGACTGGAGTGAATCCGCAGATAGCGACGGTTGGGGGGGTGGGGCCACCAAGTAGGGCCACCACGCAAACGAGCAAGAAATACGCACGGGGGAGTGTTGGAGGGGCCAATGGCGTGAACATGATAACCAAGATACC